>JBJEKV010000216.1:0-8889 GCA_051878815.1 Anaerotardibacter sp.
CAATCATCTGTGACAAATAAAGCATATATATCTCCTCAAGCGTTTAGGGCAGTCCGCACTGAAAAGAACACCAAGATTGGTGCTTTAAGCGGTGCGCAACCAAAAAACACGCAGGACGTGCTTTTTGACAAAGTGCCAACAAAACGATGTTGTTCTCGGTTTCTTCAACCTCAAACAAACATAATGAAGAGGCTGAAGACTAACTACTGAGAGGTTTCGATTTTCGAACCTTCAAGTAATGTCCTTTCTTTGTGCTTACAAAAATGAGGCTGATCTCTGTTGCAAGGAGAGAAATTTCCTTGGTTCCAAAGAGGAAAAGCCGGTTGTTTCGGGATATAAGTTCCGAACCTTGCTAATTATAAGACTCAAAACGCAAAGCATTAAGGAAGTCTTTGCAAAATTCATGCAAAAGGTTGGTTAGAGGTACGAGAAAAAGCAGGTTTAAGGCTTGTTTTTCGCAGGGAGCTATTTCCAAGGCAGCCTTCCGAATGGGTAGCCCTGGTTATTTGAGGTCCGCAAAAACTGCCTTATAGAACAAAACCTCAGAAACAGAAATAGTTCGAGAAAATAAAAAAGCTTCCTTAAGAGGAAGCGGAAGTTTTAAATGGTGCGCCGTGAGGGATTCGAACCCCCGACGTACTGATTCGTAGTCAGTCCCTCTATCCAGCTGAGGTAACGGCGCATGTTTTACAGCAAAAAGAACTATACCCCAATGAGAAGTTATGTCAACAAAAAATTTTAAGAAAGGAAAAATATTTGTCATTTATGTGAATGTGTACAAATATTCTTTGTGAAAATAAAAAAATTTTTTGTTAATTTACCTATTTGAGACACTTTTTAGTTGACATCTCTATAAAATAGTTGAGTAAAAAATTTGAAGTGAAAAAGATATAAAGAAGAAGGATTGCAAATTATGACAGAACACGAACGCATCTCGCTCTATGAAAGCTTCGAAACAGTAAACGCTGTTGATACTTCCCTGTATGATATTTATCCCGTAAAGCGTGGTCTTCGTAACAATGATGGTTCTGGCGTAATTGCAGGCGTTACTAACATCTCAAATGTTCACGGCTACATGATGGACGAAGGCGACAAGGTTGCTGACGAAGGTCGTCTTACCCTTCGCGGTTACAACATCTACGATCTTCTTGATACTGAAGACACCACCAAGCGTTGGAATTATGAGGAGATTGCTTACCTTCTTTTGATGGGTGACTTGCCAACCCAGTCTCAGTTGGATGACTTCATTGACGCGCTTGATGATCAGCGTGAACTTCCTGATGGATTTACCGCAAACCGCATCATGAACGGTATTTCTGGCAACGTTATGAATACTCTTTCTCGTTCTATTCTTTTGCTTTACTCTGAGGACCCTCAGGCAGAGGATCGCAGCTATGAGCACGAGATTAGCACGGCAATTTCTTTGATTTCACGCCTTCCTCGTATCATGGTTCATGGTTATTATGCAATGCGCTCAAAGTTGTATAACGACTCCATGATTATGCATAACTTCATCCCTGGTCAGTCAACAAGTGAGACCATCTTGTCTATGCTTCGCCCTGACCGTCAGTTCACTCCTGAAGAAGCTCGTATGCTCGACATCATGCTTTGTTTGCACGCTGAGCATGGTGGTGGTAACAACTCCACTTTCGCATGTCGCGTTCTCTCTTCAGCAGACACTGACCCATATTCCGCGTATGCTGGCGCAATCGGCAGCTTGAAAGGCAGCAAACATGGTGGTGCAAACCATCAGGTAACTGCTATGCAGGAAGAAATTAAAGCTAACGTTTCCAACTGGGAAGACGATGATGAAGTTGCAGACTACATCGCAAAAATCGTCAATAAGCAGGCTTATGACAAGACTGGCCTCATCTATGGTATGGGCCATGCGGTATACACCTTGAGTGACCCTCGTGCAGTAATTTGTAAGGAATTTGCTACCAAGCTTGCTGCAGGTACCGAATATGAGCCAGAGCTTAACCTCCTTAAATCCATTGAGCGCTTGAGCCCAGAGGTTATTTTGCGCGAAAAGGGCACCAAGAAAGATATGTGTGCAAACGTGGATATGTATTCTGGCTTCATTTATCACATGTTGGGTATCCCAGCAGACTTGATTACCCCATTGTTTGCTTGCGCTCGTATGGCTGGTTGGGCAGCTCATCGCTTCGAAGAGATTGTTTCCGGCAAGCGCATAATTCGCCCTGCTTACAAGACTTCTATTAAGAATCGTCCTTACAAGCCAATTGAGGAGCGCTAAGTAGTTGATAGAACACGTAAACGCTGACGATTCTCGTTTAACGCTTTATTCAGGCTTAACCGATGCCCAATTGAGGGAATGCTATACCCAAAAAGCGGGCAACAAATTGGGTTTGTATAGCGAATACAGCAATGGGCTGTTTATCGCAGAATCAAAAAACGTAATTGCTCGTGCATTAAAGGGAGGCTACCAGGTAGTTTCCCTTTTTTTGGAAGAAAAATGGCTTACGCACGAAATGCCGTTAATCGAAGAGGTTTTGGCGAAAGACCCTGAGATTCCTGTCATGGTGGTAAATCATGAGGATTTTCGTGCGGTTACGGGCTATCAAGTGACCAGAGGTGCGCTTGCTGCATTTCAAAGAAAACCGCTGTTGAGCATTGAAGAGCTTTGCAAAGACGCGCACCGTATTGTAATTCTTGAGGACATCACCAACTTCACTAACATTGGAGCGCTGTTTAGGAGTGCGGCAGCATTAGGTATTGACGCGGTGCTCATCACGCCAAACTGTCACGATCCGCTCTATAGGCGTGCGTCGCGTGTTTCGATGGGCGCGGTGTTCCAGGTTCCATGGACGCGCATTGAGAAAAAAGAGAGTTGGGTTGAGGATGCGGCGCCTACCCTTCGCGCGCTCGGATTTAAGATGGCAGCTATGGCGCTGGTGGAAGATTCTCTCTCTGTTGAAGATGAGCAGTTAGCTCAATGCGAAAAGTTGGCAATTGTATTAGGCACCGAAGGGGATGGGCTGAAGCCATCCACTATCGATGCCTGTGATTACACGGTAATGATTCCGATGGAGCACGAAGTTGATTCCTTGAATGTAGCAGCTGCGGGTGCGGTTGCGTTTTGGGAACTTCGCTATAAAAAGGGCCGACGTTAGTCTTTTAGTCGATTGAGCAGTTAACCAAACGATCCTTGTAAGGCTGGATTGACTCAACCATACGGGTGAGCTTCTTTTCGAACTTCTTAACTGCATCAGCACCAATAGGGAGCCACAGTGGCATTTTTTCTGGTGCGGTTGCAATTTCGTAGACCACCTGAGCAACCTTTGCTGGGTCACCATTTTGCTGATAGTTGTGGTCGAGGCAGTAGTTGAGCGCGCCGCGTGCAGGAGTGTTGTCGTAGGCTTCAATAGGATTTGCCGGCGTGCGAATAGAAGATGAATCGAAGAAGTTGGTGCGGAACATGCCTGGCTCAACAACCATTGATTCAATACCGAATACACCCATTTCCAAAGACAAGGTCTCGCTCATAGCGGCAATCGCGAATTTTGAAGCATCGTAAGCAGATCCGCCTGGGTCACAAGCAAAACTTGCCATTGAGCCGAGGGAAATGATACGGCCGCTCTGTTGGTTTCGCATGATAGGCAAAACGGCACGCGTAACGTTCATGGTTCCGAAGAAATTGGTGTCGAAAAGCGCGCGTACTTCTTCGTCAGAAACTTCTTCTAAGGCGCCGAAAATGCCATAGCCTGCGTTGTTGATAAGCACGTCAATGCGACCCCACTTTTCAACAATGGCTGAGATTGCCTCGTCAATTTGTGCAGGATTTGTCACATCAAGTGCAACCGGCAAGAGATTTTCGTGCTCGCCTAAAGAAGTCGTGATGGTTTCTGGTTTACGTGCTGTAGCAGCAACATAGCAACCGTTATTGAGAGCAACCTGTGCGAATTCTTTTCCTAAACCGCGACTAGCGCCAGTAATTACCCAAACCTGTGGAGCCATACGGATCCCTTTCTTCGAGGATTATGTGTTATTGGTATCTTATCAAAGCTGGAGAGCGTGCGATGAAGGCATTCAATTGAAAGATTGGCCGCTTTTGGGCAGGTTTGTTTGGAGAGATTGCTAAAAGTAGGCTATACTTTCAGACGTATTAAGCCGAAGTGGCTCAGTTGGTAGAGCAACGCACTCGTAATGCGTAGGTCGTGGGTTCGAGTCCCATCTTCGGCTCCAGTGAAGCTTACAGGGGTTGGATTAGCTTCAACCCCTTTTAATTTTGAGTTCTCGTTGATCCAGATGGGGCTCGAACCTTGTTAATTATTTGAAGAGAGAGAAACGGAAAGGCCTGGTGTGGTCTACAAACTTTTAATAGTTGCTGCCACAGTAATTTGGGGAAGCTCTTTTGTTATCGTAAAAGACGTCACCTCATATATTTCTCCAGCATGGATTCTCTTCATTCGCTTTTTGCTTGCCGCTCTCATCTTGGCGCTTGTGTTTTGGCAAAGACGCGCACTTTATTTCAAGAAAGAATATATTGTGTATGGCTGTTTGTTTGGCTTAGCGCTTGGCACTGGTTACTACCTTCAAACGGTAGGCATCCAGTATACGACGCCGGGAAAAAATGCATTTTTAACAGGAACGTACTGTGTCATGGTTCCTTTTTTGGCATGGGCTGTGACTCATTACACGCCAACAAAATACAATTTGGTGGCAGCATTTCTCTGCATTGTAGGTGTTGGCTTTATTAGTCTTAATGGCGAAGCAGGCGTAAATATTGGCGATTTCTTTACGCTTGCCTGTGCAGTTTTTTATGCGATTCACATTGTTTTGGTCTCTAAATTTTCGCAAGGTCGAGACATCTTTGTACTTACCATGTGGCAATTCGCCATGGTTGCCGTGATGTCTTTAGTAATAGGAATTGGCGTTGAGAAGGTTCCTGAGAATCTATTTTCACTTGATTTCGAACAGTATCTTGCCTTGGCTTATTTGGCTGTTGCTTGCACGACAATTGCTCTTTTGTTCCAAAATGTTGGCCAGGCCAACGTTCCTCCTGCTAGTGCAAGTTTGCTTCTTTCGCTCGAATCTCCTTTTGGCGTTGCATTCAGCGTTGCGTTGGGAGTAGAGGTACTCACGGGACAGGTTGTAATTGGTTTTGTTTTAGTCTTTGTTGCAATTTTGGTTTCAGAAGTTTTGCCAGACAAAATAGCTTCGTTGAAATCTTCGACCTCATAAACATCGGTTATAAAAAAATTTTAGTATTAATTGAATAAAAATATGCCAATAGTCGGAATATTTTTATCGTTTTCGCAGGTATACTAAGAATCAATTTGAAAGGGAAGATTTACTTCCTTGTTATTGAGCCTGTTAAGTAGTTCGGTGTCTACTTTTTAATAGGTGCTCGGTGAGTTTTTTGTAGAGGGTGTTTAGACGCCCTCTACTTGCCTGAACAGGCATTATATCATTTGGTTCTTTGCCCAAATTAAGATATCATATAGTCGTATAATCTTTTACAATGTGTCTTTGTCACGAATAGGGGAAATGTGAAAGGGTCAAGACTATGAAAAAATCCAACTGGATTATTATGGCAATAGCAGTATTGTCTGCGTGCTTCTTTCTTGGCCTCTGGTACTACCTCCATTTCGATATCGTCGATAATCCTCTCGACTTAGTCCTCACTATTGTTTGGTGGGTTCTTGTTGCGGTTGCTTGCATCGTTATCCACAAAACTGAGCAGCAGAGACAAGAGCGTATCCGCACTTGCTATGTTGGTTCAGGAGTTCTTTTTAATTCCGAATATGGCGTTGTGGGATTTGGCACTTCAAATAGTGCATCCGAGAAAATTGAAGAGCTCTTGAAAAACTTAGAGTACAACTTCAATCGCGAAGAGATTCCTCTTGATTCAAACGGCAACTCAACTATTAAATTTACCTACATCGTTCGCACAAAAACCTTCCAGAATAAGAAAAACGAGGACAACTTAGAAGAACTTAAGTGGGAAGGCGAAGTGGTAACCCTTTCTGCTAACGAAGTTCATTCCTTCACCAATGCAGAAGAGCTCCGCGCTCTCATTGGGTAAGTTTTGCTAGACCGAAGTCTTTAACTCCCAAATATCATCAAGCGAAATAAGTGTTTTCACAACGCGAATTGTGCGAAATGTCGTGTCAATTTCTGAAATGACTCCTGTAGTCGTGCAATAACCCTGGTTTTGATAGTGGGTTACGCTGACCAAGTCTCCTTTTTGTAGCTGCGAAAGAATGCGGGAGAGTTCAAGCGCTCGCTCTTCGCTTGGCACTCGTTTTGGCTCAGGAACAATCTCTCGTTTTTTTATCAGGTCGTAATAACCCGTAAGCGCAGCAAACGGCATGAATTGGCGTGCGCGGTCATCGGGATCAATGCGGCGCCAGCTGTTATCAGGAAAAACGGGCTTATCCATGATGACCTCCTACCTGCTCATTTCGTTCTCGGGAAGTGGCTTCCTCTTTGAAGCTCGATGCTTTCAGCAAGGCGTTCTTTCCGAACTTTTGCTTTACGGCAAGGATAGCTTCCTGAACCGAGCGTTCCTTTTCCGTTTCTTCAATATCGTCGAAAAGGGAGAACTCTTCGAATTCCTCAGGAAATACGCCGAAGAACCCAATGTTGACCCTCCTAATTTGCGCTTGGGGAGAGATGTTTTCTTCGAAAAGCTGATCAAAAGCCTTCCAGATTTGCTTAAAGCTTGAAGTGCGATGGGAAAGCTTATGAGACTTATGGGTGAAGGTTTTTCCTTCGAAGCCAATGCTTAAACTAATGCCACTTATGACCGAGTGCTTTTCGATAAGGCTTAGCACCAGCGTGTCCACCATTTCGTAGAGAACAAGGTGGGCCTCGTCGTAAGAATAAGCGCGTGATAAAACTTGCCCGCTGGTAAGACTGTTCGATTCAGGCTTGTACGCCTTGATTTGAGCCATGGTACACGGTTCAAATCCCCACGCGTGGTCAATGAGAAATTCTGCGTTTACGCCAAACTCTTTAAAGAGCGTTTCTTTTCGCATAGCAGCAACGCCTGCAAGGTCATACACCGCGTATTTCGAAAGGCGGCGCGCAATGCCTGGGCCGATATTCCATATGTCGGTGATGGGGCGATGGTGCCAAATCTTTTGCTGGAAGAGCTCTTCGTCCAAATAACCAATGCCGTCCGCTTCGTGTTTTGCGGTGATATCGAGGGCAACCTTTGCCAAGAAAAGATTAGTCCCAATGCCTGCTGTTGCGGTGATGTGGGTTTCCTTCAATACCGCATTCATGAGTGTTTTCGCGAATGAATAGGCGTCAGTTTCGTAAAGCTTCAAATAAGGGGTAGCGTCAATAAAACATTCATCAATCGAATACGCGTGAATGTCCTCGGGGGAGACATAGCGCAAATAGATTTGGTAGATGTCTGCCGAGCGCTCCATGTAGAGCTTCATGCGAGGCTGCGCTTTGATGTAGTCGATAGTGTCAGGAATTTCGAACACGCGGCATCGGTTGCGCACCCCGAGCGCTTTCATGGCAGGGGTGATAGCAAGGCAAATAGTTTTTTCAGTGCGCGTAGGGTCCGCTACCACCAAATTGGTGGTAAAAGGGTCAAGCCCTCTTTCGGCACATTCAACACTTGCGTAAAAGGTTTTTAAGTCAATGCATATGTAAGTTCGGTTTTCCACAGAGGTATTGTACGTCACCTTTTATAGGGAGCCTGTCCAGTAAATGGTAGATAAGGTATGGAAAAAAGTTTTTTTCGCGTTAGAATCACTGATGATTAAATTTGGCGAAGGCTGGCTCATTACATAGTGAGGCGCTCAGGCGCACAGGGGAATTTGGGTGAGAATCCCATGCTATACCAGTAACCGTAATTTTGCCCGTATGGTGGCAATTAAGTCGGAATGCCTGCCGGCACAAGCCCTGGACGAAAGAGAATACCATGAGAAAAAATGTGCTCCCCATACGGAGCGGCATAGCCAACTATGCCCATCTAAACCCCCTCATCTCTAAGTTTTTTGCATGCCTGCTTTCGGTGATGCTCGTTTTTGCCAGCGCGTGTCCTGCGTGGGCAATTGAGGGAAACAATCAAGATTCATCGTATGGTGGTTCTACTCAGGTTGATTCGTTAGAAATACAAGAAGACGAACAGCAAGAGAGCGAATCGGAAGATAATTCTGAAACAGAAACTGATTCTTTCTCTTCAAAGAAAGCTCAAATTCAAGTGCTTTCTGAAGGCGAAGTGCCCGAGAGCAATCCAACTGAACAGCCAACCGCACAAACCGAAATTAAAGCAACGTGCACCATTATCGGTATTGATGCTGAAGGAAATGATCAAGTATGGGCACAAAAAGCAACCTATACGTTTCCTATTACCGCAGATAAAACTACCTACACTGCAGAAGACCTGACGAAAGAGGTATTTGAAACCTGTGTAATTACGGCTGATAGCTCAGATTCTGAATATGGCTGGTATATCAATACCATCACGTCTCCTTTTGATGAGACTCTCACCTTAGGTTGGGATGCTACTACCGGAAAATATTGGCAGTTATTTGTTGATGGCGCTGCGTCTGAGTATGGTGCCAGCTCAGTTTCCCTTAACGCGGACGGCTCTACTGAAATTTTGTGGTACTACTCAGCATGGGGACAAAGTTCGGTTGATTCCGAGGGAACTATTATCATCGACAAAAATGCGGTTGCGCCTGGCGGTGAGTCCGATTGGTCTGGTTATAACAATACTGAAAATGGAGGTACGGTAACCACCGCTCAAACTCCTGTTGATAAAGCAGAACTCTCGTGGTCTTTTGGTTTTAATTCTGACGGCGGCTGGCCAAGTGCAAGTGAGCTCATGATTTCTAATGGGTCTGTCTATTTTGCTGTTGATTCAGTTCTTTATAAATTCTGCAGAGCTCCTCCGTGGGC
>JBJEKV010000217.1:0-8860 GCA_051878815.1 Anaerotardibacter sp.
CTCGTCCACGATAGCGAAGTGGTGACCGCGCTGCACACGACCAGATGCACGATTAACCATGTTGTCACGAAGATAGTCAAAGCCAAATTCCGAGTTAGTACCATAGGTAACGTCAGCTTGGTATGCCTTTTCCTTCTCTTCAATATTCATGCCGTTGTAAATACAACCAACACTCATACCCAAATAGGAATAAATTGCACCCATCCACTCACTGTCGCGACGAGCCAAGTAATCATTAACGGTAACAACATGAACGTTATGGCCAGGAAGCGCATTCAGGTAGCCGGCAAGAGTAGAAACGAGCGTTTTACCTTCACCGGTTTTCATTTCTGCAATTTTGCCATCATTGAGGGCCATTGCGCCAATAAGCTGAACATCGTAGTGACGCAAACCAATGGTGCGAACACTTGCTTCACGCACCGCAGCAAATGCCTCAGGTAACACCTCATCAAGAGTTGCACCCTTGCGTACTCGTTCGCGCAGTTCGTCAGTTACTCCACGAAGCTGCTCAGGGCTTTTTGCCTTCATAGAAGGTTCTAAGCTGTTAATCTGATCAACAATCTTCTGATATTTTTTGAGCGGTTTTCCTTCGCCAACACTTAATAATTTAGTAAAAAACCCCATAAAAACTCTTTTCTATTTAGGTATCCAATAAACTATACCAGAGCTTTATCTTTTAGCTGTGTGTCCCTCATAATCTGTGAAAATAAACTATCTTTTTACCGTCTGCATATCATGAAATATTTTGTTATTTAAGAGCGAAAGCCTTTGAGGAGCAGGGAGACCCAATACGCTGGTTAAATAGGAACGACAAACGCGGAAGGTCTCGAGGGCTGCTTGGTTTTGACCTAAACGATATTGGACCGTCATCAGTTCATAGCAAACGTCTTCCCTTCCTGGATTAATTTCGAAAGCGAACTCGAGATAATTTAATGCCAAATGAAGCTCCTCTAATTTCACCAGCTCTTTTTGTCCTTTCAGAAGGGCGGTAATTATTTTATTTGCATAGCTTTGCCTATACGCCTTAATCTCCTCCAAATCGTGACCCGGAAGAATGGGGCCCTTATAGAGCTTTTTGAGCTGAATATAAAACTCCTGGCACTTCTCATATCCCAGCGAGCCAACCTGAAACGTTTGACAGAGCGTATCGAGCTCCTCCAGATCGGTTTTGACAAGGTTTTTTCTCATGTAAACCGCGTTATAGCGCGTCTCAAAAAACTTTACGTTCTCTGCATAGACACCAAAAGACTTTGAAACGGTATTTGTGAGCGTATAGAAGCTTTGTCTTGCGCGGCTTGACGTTGACTCGGGCCAAAGCGCATTCTCAATACGCGTTCGAGACACGGCAGAACCTTGATTAGCTGCTAGAATGGCCAAAAACTCCTGACCCTTGCTTCGAATTGCTACGGGGAATCGCTGCTCTTCCACAACAACCTCAGCACTAAAGCCTCCAAGCACAGAGAGATAAAGATGGGGCTTTCCTACAAGATTTTCCTCTTGTCTTCCCATAAGAGGAACAGGACTCAGGCCTGCCTTTCGTTCAATTCGCTCCCTTTTCTGCTTTTGTAGGTAGACGTTCATTTCTCGTGCCGCATCGGCATAATGGGCAAATTCGCTTATCTCTAAAAGAGAGGGGAACGAACGCTCAAGATCTTCCAAAATAAACGCATCGTACACAAAAAGAGGCCATTTCCCCTTTTCGGGCGCCATCCTAGCAATAAGCACTTTTCTCAAAAGCGCTTCTATTTCAGATGCATTATCAAGGTTATGAGAACAGTTAAGATCAGGCGGTAGTTCGTTGAGGGTAGTATCATCGACCCCTGTCTCCAAGAATGCCTCTTCGTCAAGAAATACATTTTCAATGAAGCGCTCTTCACCATCTTCGGAAAAGAGTGCTGACCGAAGCAAGAGATAGTACGAAAGCAATTCAAGCACCACCCTACCGTCATAACTCGCCTCTACCAATTCTTCCAAAAAAACACGCGCACTTTGCTTTCTAACTGCTGCCAAAAACACAAACGAGCACAGGCCTTCGAGATAGGTCTCAGGGTTAGACAAAAGCGCGCGAATACGAGCAGCATCAGCAAAAGAAGCCGATTCAGTAATCTGGTAACAAAGACTCATAGTTTCCAAAAAACGCTCATAGTGACGCTTCTTACCACGAGAGGCAAAGCGAATATAACAAAGCGACTCAAACGCCAACACCAATAAACGAAAGGATGCAAACGCGATGCGTCGCGGATAGTCATGGACAAAGCGCGTTTTCTCTCCCGTGAAAAGACTACCAATCAAGGCTTCGCGGCAGGTGATCACTTCTTTCTCTTCGCTAAAAAAGACTTTAATTTGAAGAAGCCTCATCAAGACAACGCGTGAAAACATTTCGCCGTCAACAATAGACGAAAGATTTTCAATTTGGGAGAAATGACCTTTTTCGAACAAACAATGCTGGCCGCTTTCAAGAAACTGGACAATACATCCCTGGTCCTTTGTTTTTCTTGCAAGCTCTGAGGCAAACACATATTGATTTGTCTCCATGAGAACATCCAAAACTCCCCCAATGAAACGAATTTCATCGCAGAGAAGAGAGTATTGTCCACAGTGCTGAACTGCGGCTTTTAAGAGTGTGAACCGCTGCAACGAAGAAGCCCGCGGCGCGCAAAAAACCTTCTTCGAAAAATCGAGCCCACAATGAGGGTATCGTTTTTGAAGAGTAAACAGACGCTCTTCGGTTTCCTTTCCGAAAAAACACGCGAGCGAAGAAAACGAGCCGCGCCCTAAAGCAATAAGGAGCTTTTCGAGAAAAGAAGCGTAATCAGTAATAGGCCTTCTCACCACCTGTGAAAAGAATTCACTTCTTCCTTCATGAGGACAAAAGCATACCGTGGGTATACGCTTTTCAGGCAGCCGAGAAGACAAGGGAATTCCTAACCTATCAAACTCAGCATCGCTTAACAAAAGCTCTTCGGCACCAATGCACAAATAGTCTGTGAGGTAGTCTTCAAGGTGGTATAGACGAGTAGTGACAATCACTTCAATTCCATAACTCTGAAGCGTCTTGAGGTAATAGACCAGCGTGTTGCAGATATCAGCTTCATCAGTATTAAATCCATCGAAGACAATAACGTGGTAGGTCTTTGTCAAAACTGCTTGATAAAGATAGGCACGATTTGAAAGCAACTTCTGAAAGTCAAAAGTTGCGCAATCTATCCACAGACAGCTTGTTTGAGCACCTTTTTGCTTGAGCAAATGATATGCCAAAACTGTTTTGCCATATCCGGCAGGCCCAGCAATTACGATTCCTGAATGATTTGCAGTCTCTACACGAGACAAGAGTCTACTTCTTCTATACAGTTTTGAAGAAGCTTGAAGGGAATAGGGTTTTCGACCCTGTTGGGTAAAAGAAAACGTTTCTATCATAATGGTTCTCCTTTAAGGAGAACGCCGTAAGGGTGCTTTGATTATAACTAAAACCGCAGTTTAAGGGCAATTTCAACAAAATACTTACATTTCTTCGCATCCACTGAGTAAACTGCGAAAACGGTATTCTTAACGCCCACTAATCAAGCCACAGCAATATACTTACCGTCTACTGAGCACACTAGAGAGTATTCTTTCTTCGCCCGTCAATCGAACTATAAAAGCATTATGAGCGTACCCACCACAATCAAAAGAAGTCCTAGTGCTGACTTTCTTGAGAGACGTTCGCCAAACACCACATAAGAAAAAGCAATAGCAACCACAATGCTCAATTTATCAATAGGAACAACTAAGCTTGCAGGTCCAATTTGAAGCGCATGATAAAAACAAAGCCACGAAGCACCCGTTGCCAAACCAGATAAGAGAATAAAGCCAAGTTCTTTTTTGTTTAAACGCGATAATTCCGCGCGCTTTCCTTCCACAAACACCATCAGCCAAGCCATCACTAAAACAACCGTTGTTCTGATAGCGGTTCCGAGGTTTGATTCCACTTCCTCAATGCCTACTTTTCCCAAAATAGCAGTCAATGCAGCAAAGATTGCCGAAAGAAGTGCGTAGAGAAGCCAGCTGTTAGAAGAAGAAACATCGCTTACGTCTTTTCTTTCGATCATCAAAAAAGTTCCTATGCCAATACCTATCAAACCAATAAGCTTTGCGTACGTCACGCTTTCGCCAAGAAAAATAAACGCGAAAAGAACGGTCAAGATAATGCTTGATTTATCAATAGGAACAACCTTATTCACACTTCCTAACTGAAGTGCACGAAAATAGCACAGCCAGGAGGCACCTGTTGCTAAACCAGAAAGAATTAAGAAGACAAACGTTTTTGAATCTATCGAAGTAATCTCATTTAAGGAGCCAACAATAAGCACCATAATCCACGCAAAAATAAGGACCACAATAGTGCGAAGAGCAGTAGCTATAGTTGAATCGGTTTCTTTAATGCCGCATTTTGCAAGAATGCTTGTTAAACCAGCAAACAGTGCCGACCCACAAGCAAACCAAAACCACATGTCAGAACTTCCTTAACCGAGAACTCTCTTAAGAGATTTAGACCTACGTACCGCCTTGTCTCCATAAGAAGATATAAACCTCTTTAGGCTTACTGGACACACCTTTTGTCCTGCAATCCTCTTTATAGTCTACCTTGTTCGGGAAAATAAAAAAAGCCGCTTGAAGCGGCTCTGAGAATTTAACTGGTAGCCCCGACCGGATTCGAACCGGCGATCTCCGCCTTGAGAGGGCGGCGTCCTAAACCGCTAGACGACGGGGCCACATTGGCTGGGGTTGAGGGAGTCGAACCCCCACGTGCGGTACCAGAAACCGGTGTCCTACCATTAGACGAAACCCCAATGCGCAAGAAAGTATAATACGCATGTTGCCTGTCCTAGTCAAGAAAAATTTCTAAATAATTTAGAAACTTTTTCTTGTTGGAACGGTAAGCCCCTATACTGGCTAATCCGCAAGTTCGAAAAAGAATACCGTATTAGTCTTCATTTTTCAACTGTTCGTTGACGCTTCTTGCTGATTGGCTGCCGAAACAATACCGAACTTCTTGAAGCGGGCTCTCATTTCTTGAACTTAGCGCAAAGTCTTCAGGCAGAGCATCCTGACGAAAGATTCTAAGTTCAGCTCCACACTGTTCGCTTTACTGCCATCCCATGGATTCAGTATCAAGCCATATAGTGAAAGGGCCATCGTTTACCAAAGAGACCTTCATCATTTCGCCAAACCAACCGGTCTGAACCGTAACACCTGATTGGCGGATTAAGTCAGCGAAATATTCATACAGCTCACAGGCAGCATCAGGACTTCCCGCCTTAGTAAACGAAGGGCGATTTCCCTTCTTGCAATCGGCATAGAGAGTAAACTGCGAAACCAAAAGTACCGAGCCTCCCACGTCTTTCAAACTCAGGTTGGTTTTACCATCCTGATCTTCGAAGATGCGCAGCTTATAAATCTTTTCCCACAGCTTCTGGGCTATTGCTTGCGTGTCTTCATGGCCAACACCAAGCAAGATTACATAGCCTTTATCGATTGCATGAGGGTCTTCCCCTTCAATAGAAACTGATGCTGAATCAACTCGCTGGATAAGAGCACGCACCGTTTTTTCTCTCTTTCTTCTCAACAACAAAAGCGCTCCGCCAAACGAAGCCCTTTTGCAAAAAAACTTACTAATTTCGTGGATACCTTTTCACGAAGATGCTTCACGGAAGTATGCTGCAAACAAATATCACGAGCACTATCTCAAGCGTACGTTATGAACATAAACTCAAACGCGCCCTACGCATACATCGCGGATGTTCATCACGAACGGCGTGAGCCACCGTAAGCTGATTTCTTTCGTGTAGCGAAAGTACTTCCCTTTCGTGCGCTTTTCTTCAAATCTCCTAAGATTTCCTCTTCGCTTCTTCCCTCGAGCTCACTTCGTAGGCGCAAGATTTGATTGCGAAGCGATGCCGCCTTTTCGAAGTCCATAGCCGCAGAAGCTTCCATCATTTCAGCTTCCAAACTTGTGAGGATCTTCAACACTTCGCCACGAGAGAACGAAGCCAGCTCTTTATTAACTTCCTCAGAAGAAGCCGAACCTTCTTCGCTTTCAAGGAAATCGGTTAAGTCATTAATACCCTTGTTAACCGTTTTTGGAATAATGCCATGCTCTTCGTTGTAAGCAATCTGGATAGCTCTACGTCTATTCGTCTCATCGATTGCAAGACGCATGGAGTCAGTTATCTTATCCGCATACATCAAAACCTGGCCTGAGGCGTTTCGTGCCGCACGGCCAATAGTCTGGATAAGAGAACGGTGATTTCTCAAAAAGCCCTCTTTGTCGGCGTCCAGAATGGCTACCAGGGATACTTCTGGCAAGTCAAGGCCCTCTCTGAGCAAGTTAATGCCAACCAGTACATCAAACTCACCTTTACGAAGGTCTCGCAGAATCTCAACGCGCTCAACCGTGCCAATATCTGAATGCATGTAGCGCGCGCGAACTCCTTGATCAAGGAGATAGTCCGTCAAATCTTCAGCCATCTTTTTGGTGAGGGTCGTAATCAACACGCGTTCATTCTTAGCAGCGCGAATCTTCGCCTCATCAACAATATCGTCAATCTGAGACAAGATAGGGCGAACCTCAACTTGAGGATCAAGAAGGCCGGTTGGACGAATAATCTGCTCAGTCACTTCCTGGGAAACCCTGTTCTCGTAATCTCCTGGAGTAGCTGATACATAAATAAACTGAGGAATGCGCTCCTCGAATTCATCAAAACGAAGAGGCCTGTTATCCAAACACGAAGGAAGACGGAAACCGTGCTCGGTCAAAGTTACCTTACGAGAACGGTCACCTTCATACATACCGCGAACCTGAGGAACCGTTACGTGGCTCTCGTCAATAAAGCAGATAAAGTCGTCAGGGAAATAATCAATGAGCGTATAAGGAGGCTCACCTGGGTTTCTTCCGTCTAGGTGACGAGAATAATTCTCAATACCCGAACAGAAGCCCATAGTCTCAATCATTTCCAAATCATATGAAGTGCGCATTTCAAGACGTTGCGCTTCAAGAAGCTTTCCCTCTTCGTTAAACTCTTGCAAGCGAGCCTGAAGTTCATCCTGAATAGTATGGAGCGCCTTTTCGATAGCTGGACGGGCAGCAACATAATGAGATGCTGGCCAAATAGGAAGAGCTTCGTATGTCTGAAGGACTTCGCCTGTTACCTTGTGGATTTCGGCAATCTCCTCAATTTCGTCACCCCAAAATTCAACACGAATAGGGTTGTCAGCATAAGGAGGGAAAATATCAATGACATCACCACGAACGCGGAAACAGCCTCTATCTAACTGATAGTCATTGCGGTCATACTGAATGTCGATAAGGCTGGTGACCACATCGTTTCTGTCTTGCTCAATATCCTTATCAAGAAAGATTGCCATTCCCGCATATTCGGCAGGAGAACCAATACCGTAGATACACGAAACAGACGCAACCACAATGACGTCTCTGCGAGAAAGAAGTGCAGACGTTGCAGCATGGCGAAGCTTCTCTACTTCCTCGTTGATAGAAGCGTCCTTCTCGATGAAGGTGTCAGTCGTAGGAACGTATGCCTCTGGCTGATAGTAATCGTAGTACGAAACGAAATACACAACAGCATTATGAGGAAAGAATTCCTTGAGCTCGGCCGCAAGCTGAGCAGCAAGCGTTTTGTTCGGAGCCAAAACAAGCGTTGGACGCTGAAGTGCTTCGATAGTTTTGGCCATGGTATATGTTTTACCAGAACCCGTAACACCTAAGAGGGTTTGGTAACGTGTTCCCTTTTCGATATTTTGTTTAAGCTTTTCAATTGCCTGAGGCTGATCACCTGAAGGTTCAAAGGGCGAAACAACTTCAAAAAGAGAACCGGAAAGCCTTTGGGATGAAATTTTTCCCTCTATCGGCTTTCCGTCAATATTGGAAAGATGACTCATTTAAATGATTCCCACCATGTATCAATTTGCTGTTTAAAATCTTCCAGCGAACCATTGTTATTGAAAACCACATCAGCGATAGCCAAACGACGCTCTTCAGGAACCTGACTTGCAAGGCGGTTTTGCGCATCTTCGCGCGTCAATCCCCTTCCAATTAATCGTTCAATGCGAACTTCAGGCGAGGTGGTTACCGCCAAAATAACATCAGCGTTGTCACCGAAGTCATCTCTGCCATCAAGAATTGCCATTTCAAGAACAACGATTTCGTGATCTTTGCCTAGCTCTTCAATTTTCTCAAGACAGCGCTTATACAAACGAGGCTGCGTAATTGAGTCGAGCTTTGCGGTAGTTTCCTTTGAAACAAATGCTTTCGCAGCAAGTGCAGAGCGAATTACTTCGCCTGATTCATCAAGGATATCGCTGCCGAATGCATGAGCAAGCTCTGCCTTCATTTCAGGATCGCTTAAGTTTTCATGGCCTACTTTGTCGGCTTCAAGAACTGCAGCGCCATGATCTGCCAAGAACTTGATAAGCGTTGATTTACCGGAGCCGATTCCGCCGGTTACAAATATCTTCTTCATAGGTGTAATAGTATCAAAGTTCTCTTGAAAGGCTCAACCTTCGACACCTGAAAAATAGAGAAGGGAGTGCGCCCTGCCTAACACCTAAGCAATCAAGAAAGAGATTCACCCTATCTGAAACCTAAAACAGCAAAGAAAGTGCGCCCTGCCTGACACAGAAACAAAAAAAAGGACCCGAACAAGTCGGGTCCTAGCAAATGCGTTTTAGATGCAAGCTTATTCAGCAGCTGGCTCTTCTGCCTTCTGCTCTGCTTCTTCAACATCAATCTCGATGCCGAGGTCTTCAGCTGCAGCCTTCATGGACAAGGAGATGCGACGACGCTCTACGTTTACGTCCATAACCT
>JBJEKV010000218.1:0-8801 GCA_051878815.1 Anaerotardibacter sp.
GTGCATATTTATCAAGAACTTTATTCTCTTCAACAAGCTGATTAGTCTCAATTAATTCCTTAGTAGGAATAGAAAGAACTTCGCTTTGATACATTACCTGCAAAGCTTGAGAGCGCGCAAAGGTACGCTCGTGTTGTTTTACTGAAGTCATATTTTTCCTCTATAAAATTAGAAGACGATACCGTCAATCAAAATATCAACGCGGGATACTTTACGGCCGGTCTGAGCCAAAACCGCATCAGCAACTGAGCAACGAATATCAGAAACAATCTGATCAACCGAGAAACCATCATTAATATGAACAGATACGGCAATATCTAAAGAATCAGCGCCCGATTCGACAATGGAAACACCGCTGGTGTTTTTGCTTGCAGTTACCAAAGCGCGAATTCCGCTCTGCATAGGAGAACCTACAAAAGCAACACCTGGAACCTCGGTAACAGCCAAGGTTACGATAGTATCAATAACGCCAGGAGCAACAGATGCATTAGTGTTTGACATAGTAATCACCCATTTCTCGTTATAAAGCACATTGCTTAAACTAAGTTACTATTATACGTCACGAGGCGCACAAGGCGCCTCGCATCTGAATCAATCTTAGGCTTTAACAGAAGTTATACACGTTCGATAAAGCGACCATCGCGAGTGTCAATCTTCAAAATCTCGCCAACGTTAACAAACATTGGAACCTTAACAACTGCGCCAGTTTCCAAAGTTGCAGGCTTGGTAGAACCCTGAACGGTGTCACCCTTGAAGCCAGGCTCGGTGTCAACAACCTCAAGCTCTACGAACATCTGAGGCTCGATAGCAATGAGCTCTTCGCCAGCATAAAGAAGGGTAACTTCGTCATTTTCCTTAAGCCACTGAGCAACTTCACCAACGATGTCAGAAGGGATAGCAATCTGCTCGTAAGTATTGTTGTCCATAAAGTAGTAGTCAGAACCGTCATTGTAGAGGTACTGCTGCTTCTTGTTCTCCAAACGAGTGGACTCGAACTTAGTACCAGAGTTAAAGGTGTAATCTACAACACGGCCGGTACGAATATCGCGAAGTTTGGTGCGAACGAAAGCGCCACCCTTACCAGGTTTTACATGCTGGGATTCAACAATAACCCACAACTTGTTGCTGTATTCAATACACATACCGTTACGAAAATCTGCGGTAGAAACTTGCACAATTATCTCCTCAAATAATAATCAACAAAAAATACTAACGACTTATTATAACCATGTCATGGCTAGATTTCGTAAAAACTCTGAAGCCATTTTTGGAAACTATACCAAAATCCTCAAGTCTCATGCCGAATTTACCCGGGATATAGATACCTGGCTCCACAGTAACCACATTTCCTTGAACAAGGTCACCGGCCTGATTAGGCGATAAGTTAGGCGACTCGTGAATATCAATTCCTACGCTATGACCAAGCGAATGGCCCATTGCGCCCTCATATCCCCCTTCAGCAAGAAGCGATTCTGCAAGAGCGTGAACCTCTTTTGCGGACACCCCTTCTTTAATAACAGACTCACACGTCTCGTTTACTTTGCGAAGGAGATTCCAGGCATCACGGAGTTCTTGAGAAGGCTCATCAATAAAAACGCAGCGCGTCATATCAGAGCAATAGCCATCATACTTGGCGCCAAAGTCCATTACCACGCAATCACCCGAAGAAATCACCGTATCCCCTGGCTGTGCGTGAGGAGAAGCACCGTGAGCGCCGGTGGCAATAATAGTGTCGAAAGCCAGACCATCAGCACCATTATCAAGCATGAAACGATCGAGCTCTAACTGAACCTCTTTCTCGGTCATACCCTCAGCAATAAAGGAGCAAATATGTTCAAAAGCGCGATCAGTGATTTCCTGCGCTTTTACCATTGCTTCAATTTCTGATTCATCTTTCACCTGGCGAAGCTCCTCAATAAAGCCGTCCAACTCAACGAATTCGAAAAGAAGTGATGCCTCTTGCGCTTTTCGTTCAAGCAGGCGAAATTCCGCAAGCGTCATAGAAGTCTCAATACCTACACGAATTACGAATGGTTCGTCTGCGGACAAGGATTCGTCCTCAAGTGAGAGTCCTTCTTCTCCCGCTGAAGCTTCGTCACTTGCTGACTCTTTGTCAAATAGTGAGTTTTTGACGGCTGAAGATTCATCATCCTCTACCCCATACTCCTCACTCAAACGTGTACTGAGAAAATCAAAATGATGCTGTCTGGAGGCATCGCAAACAATTTCAGTGCCTTCAGATGCAGCCATAAACGCTGTGATGTAGCGTGAGTCAGTATGAAGCGAAGCAGAAGATTCAGTGACAATCAGAGCATGGGCATCTTCAGTATCAAATACACCCTTAAAGCCCGTAGCCCATCTTAGATTTGATAACGAACGAATATAGAGGCAATCCAAATCATTGGAGAGCATCTTTTCTCTAATACGTGAAATTCGAGCCACGGTTAGTCCTCAGCCAATCCCTTTTGCCAAGCGCGCAAGTGTTCCAAAACCAAATCATTATCAACGGTTTCGACACTCCACTTACCCACATCTTCAGGAAGCACAAAGCGTAATTGACCATCTTTGGTCTTCTTGTCAGAAAGCATAACCTGGAGAAAGTCCTCAGGATCCGCCTTGAAATCAAGTGCTGACAAACCCAACGAATCAAGAAGAGAATCTTGTGCTTCAACTAGTTCAAGAGAGGTTCCCTTCAACGCTACCGCAAGACGAATCGCAAAGCGCATGCCTTCAGCAACGGCAGCACCATGAGAATATGATCCATAACCTGCAAGGGTTTCAATAGCATGAGCAAGGGTGTGGCCATAGTTGAGGCACTCGCGAACACCCTTAGTTTCACATTGGTCTTGAGATACTACCCGTGCTTTAAACAAAACACTGCGTACAACGGCCTCTTCGACCGTTTTAACGTCTCTGTTTTTCAAGAGAGACGCGTTCTCCATTAACCAGAAGAAGAAATCATCTGAGTCTATGAGTGCTGATTTAGCAATTTCACCGCATCCACACGCCCATTCACGTTCTGATAAAGAGGTTAAAAGGTTGAGGTCTGCGCATACGTATTTAGGCTGACAAAAGGTACCCACTAAGTTTTTGCCCGCTTCAAGATTAATAGCGGTTTTTCCTCCAACTGAGGAATCAACCATAGAAAGCAAGGTGGTTGGCACCTGCACAATAGATAAACCACGCATGAAGGTAGAGCCTGTGAAACCTGCAAGGTCACCTACGACTCCGCCACCAAGCGCAACAACGGTAGAGTTTCTATCAAGCTGACACTGCGCCATAGCGCACCAAAGCTCTTCGGCAAGCGCTACCGACTTTGACTCTTCGCCTGAAGGAATAGTGAGATACGAAACAAAAAATCCCGCCTTTTCCAATGTTTCTTTTACCAGAGAACCATAGCGAGGTCCTACCTGATCATCAGTAATAACAAGGACTTTTGGACCTTTCGAAAAAGAGCGAAGGGTTTCTCCTAAAGAATCTAATGCTCCCTGTGCAATACGAACTACATAGGAATCAGTATTGGGAATTTCTACCTCGATTTTAGTCATTATTTACAATTTCCTTCATGATGCCCTCATCGATAAGAATCTGAGCAACTTCATTTGCAATTTCTACTACACTGCGGCCTTCAGTATTAACTTTTGCTTGAGCAGCAGCTTCATATTGAGGAATACGCTCAAGAATGGTCTTGCGAGCCGTTTCCAAATTCTTGAACATTGGACGAGAGTCAGTATTTGGAATTCGGCGTGCTGCTTCGTCAGCAGTAACAACCAAGTAAACAACAAAACCATGCTCTCTCATGATTTCAGCATTTTCAGGACGCTTGGTTACGACGCCGCCGCCGCATCCAATCAAACGAGGAGAGCGATTAGCCAAGTCACGAAGTACGTCAGTTTCAAGATCGCGGAAGAACTCTTCGCCATCTTCGGCGAAAATGTCGGAAATAATGCGGTCTTCTCTCAGTTCAAGATATTCATCAGCATCAATGGAAGCTAATCCATGAGTTACGGCAAGCTGTTGAGAAACGCTTGTTTTTCCCGCTCCCATAAAACCAATAAAGAATACTGGTTTCGTTAATTCGTAGCGTACCTGGCCTTTTTCCATTTCCTGCTCCTTATTGATGCATTGGTATTCAATTTATTCTCAAAGCACGTTAAATCGTATGCTTCTCTCTAGCGAGACATAGTTTTAATTCGCTGCTTAAATGTTTCAAGATTCTGCTTGAAGTCAGTCATGTTATCGCTACCGAACTTCTTGGTATACGCATCCGCAAGAACGAAGGCAATTTCTGCTTCACTTACTACCGCAGCAGCAGGAACCGCGCACACATCAGAGCGTTCCTTTGAAGCCTTTTCTACTTCAAGGGTGTCAATATTGATTGTGTTAAGCGGAGTTGTGAGAGTTGGAATAGGTTTCATAGCAACGGTAATAATCAAAGGCATTCCATTAGTCATACCGCCTTCTAAGCCACCACAGTTGTTCGAAGACCTCATGAAACCATTCTTTTCGTCAAGAATAATTTCGTCATGAACTTTACTTCCCGGTCTTCTTGCAGCCTCAAAGCCAAGACCAAATTCAACACCCTTAATTGCAGGAATTGAAAAGAGTGCGGCACCAAGCTTAGAAGTGAGGCGATTATAGCCCGTGGCGAAATCACCCAATGTTGGAACAAGACCGGTTACCACAATGCGGAAGGTGCCACCTAAGCTCTCCCCTTCCTCTTTTGCCTTATCAATTGCAGCCATCATCTTTTTAGAAGTCTTGATGCTTGGGCAACGAACTTCGCTCATTTCAATATCAAGCGGACGGTAATCAGGTGCCTGAACCATTGGATCATCTTCTTCGAGGGAAACATCGCCAATGGAAACAACGTAGGAATAAATCTCAACACCGCAGGCAACAAGCAATTCACGCGCAATACCAGACGCAGCTACACGAGCAGCAGTCTCTCGTGCACTTGCACGCTCAAGAATATCTCGGCAATCATCGCGGTCATTTTTCAAGATTCCCACTAAATCAGCATGGCCCGGACGAGGAGTAACTTCGCGAACCAAGTTTTTAGGAGCTGGATTAGAAGCAGACATGCGCTCAGTCCAGTTTTTCCAGTCACGGTTTTCAACCTGAAGTGCAATAGGTGTACCTAAAGTCTGGCCAAAACGAACACCGGACATGATTTTTACGGTGTCCTTTTCAATAGCCTGACGTCCACCACGACCGTATCCTGCTTGTCTTCTTGCTAAATCAGAATTGATATTCTTCTCAGAAATTGTAAGACCTGCTGGAACACCGGTAACAATAGCGGTTAACGCTGGTCCGTGGCTTTCGCCCGCCGTAATAAACTCCATAAGTTTCACCTATCTAATTAATCACTTTAGTGCAGTGTATCAAAAATCACGGGGATTAATGGCATGTACCGACTCTTCTTCCCCAAATACTTCTCTCTCTTTGTTTTGGCCCTTATTCATAATTGCATATTCAATCTGGCGAATAGCGAGCGTATGCTTCAGATCAATTTCACTTAAAGGCCCTACCATAATGGCAGAAATTCCATACAGTTTCGCACCAAGAATATCAGTAAAGAGCTGATCACCCACCATAACAGTATTCTGCTTTGATGCATTCATTTTTCGCAATGCGAGTGCATATCCGTGTACAAGTGGCTTACATGCTTTTGCAACCACAGGAATGCCAAGCTTATCTCCCCACTCATACGCACTTTGATGCCAATTGTTGGAGAGAATACAAAAGGAAATTCCTGCTTCTTTGGCCTTATTGAACCACAGCATTACATCACGAGGAATATCATGCGTATCGCGCGCAACAATGGTGTTATCCATGTCAAGAAACACGCACGTTAGTCCCTTTCTCAACAAATCCCACTTAATATCAATTTGAGTGATTCGAGAAACGTATTTATCTGGTTGAAGCAGGCCCATATTCACCTACTGGCTTAAGAATGAGCAGCAATTGTTGCTTTATGATCTTCGTACGTTTTATCGAAGTAGTAATCAACCGTTCCGTTGTTATTTGGCCAGAAGGAGAAGAAGTAGTAATCTTCAAATCCCTCAGCTGGAGAACAGGCTGCACGCAATGCCTCAATGCTTGGGCTTGCAATTGGAGATGGGCACAATCCCTTATGAACGCGCGTGTTATAAGGGCTATCAGTTGACCAGTCATAGCCTTCAACATCGCCACCGAGCTCATAGGCAGTAGTAGCATCACTACCAAGCAAACCATAAGCAGGTTCTCCATCAGTAGTAAGACGATTATAGAAAACAGCAGAAACACGGGAGTAAGTATCTACGGTTCCTTCTTTTTCAATAATGGAAGCAAGAATTAAAACCTGATACTGGCTCAAACCTTGAGATTCTGCATAGGAATAATCAAGAACAGAAGTTTCTTTCTTATACTGTTCAAGCATCTGGCGAATAACATCGTCAGCGGTATAACCCAAAACTACTTCATACGTTTTAGGGAACAAGAATCCTTCAAGAGAGCCTTGGTATGCATCAGCTACAAAAGGGAATTCATCAACAAATTTTGAGGCGTTGTTAGCTGCAGAAAGAAATTCATCTGCCGTAATAGATCCAGCATAGGCCTCTTCAACTGCAGGAGCAATGCTTTTAATGGTTGCGCCTTCAGAAACTACGAGCTTAATACCTGTTGACTGCGGGCCAGCAACAAGCGCATCAACAACTTGGTCGTAGCTCATGCCACCGGTAAAAAGATAAATGCCTGGCTTTAAGCTTGAAGCAGCATTCTTGGCCTTAACGGTGTTGACGAACTCTTTCTTGTTGTCAATAACGCCCTTGTCGTAAAGAGCATCACTGATGGAATCAGTAGTAGAGCCGTTTTCGATTTCAACACGAACAGATTCACCCTCAGGCAAAAGATTTTCGTTATGACCGCCACCTGAACAGTTAAAAGCAAACACACCAATAACAACCAGAAGCACCACGATTAAAGCACCAAGTACAAACGGAGCTTTTGAACGCTTTGGACGAATTGCGGAAGTATCATATCTGCTAAATTCTCGTGCACCTCTTGCATGAACAGCACGAGAACGAGGGCTTGCATGTTTTGAATAAGTAACATTCCTGCGATTCATATACATTCCTTTAGGCGTTAACTAGTTAGAACGATTCTTCTTATCAATATATGACTGAAGGAAAAGAGAAGCAGCTATCATATCGACTTTACCCCTCATGTCTTTTTCAGAAAGACCCTTCTCTCTCAGCATTCGCTTAGCCTCTTTTGAACTCAATCGTTCATCAGAAAAAGCTAAAGGCAAGTTCTGTCTTTTTGCGATTGCTTCCGCCTTCTGTTTAATTTTTTCTGCCTGTGCGCCCTTATCTCCATTCATTGAGAGAGGCAACCCACAAACAAGCGCTTCCGGTTCCCAATCTTCAATTACCCGGCGAAAAGAAGGAGCGTTTTGCTCAACTTCACGCGTTGGAAGAACGCATACAGGACTTGCAATAGTCTCTGCGGGATCACAGATTGCAATCCCGCAGCGAACATCACCAATATCGAGAGCTAAAATACGCACGATACGCTTTATCCTAAAAGCTCTTTTGCAGCTTCAAGTGCTGCATCAATTCCGCTCACATCCTTGCCGCCAGCTTGAGCCATGGTTGGCTTTCCACCGCCACCACCTTTGATGTGGGAAGAAATAGACTTAATAACCTGACCAGCATTAAAGCCTGCTTCAACAGCTTCGGCGGAACCAGCAGCCATAAGAAGTGGCTTATCTGCCTTAGTTGCAGCCAAAACACAAGCGCCTGGTGCTTCAAGACGAGTAGAAAGGATGTCCCATGCATTACGCATTAAGCCGGCATCACTTTCGCCCATGTTAGCAATAATCAAAGGATAGCCACCCTTTGCAGTAAGTACATTATTGAGCAATGCATTTACGCCATCGGAAGCAGCCTTTTCCTGATTCTTCTTTGCTTCAGCAGCATATTCCTTGAGCTGTTTCTGTACACCCTCAATACGCTGGCTTACTTCAAACATCTTGCAGTGGAGGCTCTGAGATGCAGCGGTGAGTTCTGCTTCCAATTTCTGGAGATACTCAAGAGCAGCATAGCTTGTTACTGCCTCAATACGACGTAAGTTAGCACCAACAGAAGCTTCAGAAACAATCTTTACCAAGCCAATTTCTGCAGTATTTGCAACGTGGCAACCACCACAAAGCTCTGCAGAGAATTCGCCTGCTTTTACAACGCGAACAACTTCGCCATATTTTTCACCAAACAAAGCGGTAATACCCTGATTACGTGCCTCGTTAAGGGAAGTTTCAAAAATAGCAGTTGGGATAGCTTCCATGATCTTCTCATTTGCCAAAGCTTCAACCTGCTTGATTTGCTCAGGAGTCATAGCCTCAAAGTGAGTGAAGTCAAAGCGAAGACGATCAGGACCAACGTAAGAACCAGCCTGCTTTACATGTGAGCCCAAAACCTCACGAAGTGCCGCATGGAGCAAGTGAGTGCAGGTGTGATTTCGCTGAATCATAGCGCGACGCTTAGCCTCAACTGCAGCAGTTGCCTGAGCTCCAAGGGTAACAGTTCCTTCCAAAACCTTTACATGGTGAACATGAAGGCCCTTTTCTGGAGCAGTAGTATCAGTTACTTCAGCAGTGAAGTTTTCACCCGTAATAGTACCGGTGTCTCCTACCTCACCACCCATTTCTGCGTAGAAGGTAGTGGTATCAAGGATAATGTCTCCTTCTTCACCAGAAGCAATCTGAGATACTGCCTCACCCTTAGAAACAAGAGCTACCACGTTTGATTCAACCGTTAAGT
>JBJEKV010000219.1:0-2018 GCA_051878815.1 Anaerotardibacter sp.
AACATTCTCGGCCATTACCTGCTTTCCTTCGGAGACGCGCTTATAGATATCGAATCCGTTGCGCTTCTCTTCGTCAAACATATGATTTACCGTTGGCAAAATAGGAACACACTTATTTGGATAGCCTGCCTGTTCAGAAGTTCCTGAAAGCTGGCCAGCAATAACTGCCTCACCGCGACGATAATTCAATACCGGCACATAAATAAAATCAGCGCCTGCCTTCTTTGCGGCACGAGCCGTAGCTGGGTTAGTTGCCAAAACACAAACCTTGCAGCTTCCCTTTCGAACGCGTGGGTCAAAAGGACGCTCTTTTACGCGCTCAAGAGTACGCTGGTTGTAGTCCTCAAGAATAGCTTCCTCAAGATGAGAAGCTACTGCGCTACGAAGCTTGTGAAATGCCGAAAAGCCAATGCCTGCACCTTCGTCAAGTTCAATGTCCAAATCCTGAATAACAAATGGCGTTGAACCCATGCGGTCAATATGGCTGTAGACATCTTCTTTTGTGATTGCTTTGGTACGCGCTGGCTCAACATCGCTGCCCACGAGCTCAGCGGCGAACCTGCCATCAAGGGTCTCAAAGCGAATCATGAGTGGCATACCAATGCGCACATTTGCCCAACCGCGAATAGGTACGCGTGGTTCTTTTTCGTCATCAACGAAGGCAGCTGCCGCATTGCGAACACGGAAGACGCGGTCTCCCTTGCCTACCGGACGCTCTGGCTTTACCATAAGCTGGCCCTTTTTATTGAGGCGAACCTCGTTGATTACGTGAGTGAAGTGACCACGATTAGTCCAGAACTCAATAACGTCACCCTGGTTGATTTCATCTTCAACCGAAAGGACTACGCCCTGACCAGACACCTGCTCAACACGGCCAATAAACACCCCGCGATTGTTAGGCCTACCGTAGCTCATGATTTCATTGCCACGATTTCCCTCGAGATACGCAGTGGTGAAGCCACGGCTAAAGGCCTCGGAGAGAATCTGCATTTCCTGTTCGGTAGGGGTAGGGTCAACCGTGCAGCTGTCAGCCTCCCCTGCCTGGCATGCCGCGCTATAAGCAAGCACGCGGTCAAGAATCTGACGATATACTCCTACAACACTTGATACGTATTCAGGAGACTTCATGCGTCCCTCAATCTTTAAGGACACAACGCCCGCCTCTAAAAGCTGTGGCAAGATTGGCGCCGTGCATAAATCTTTTGGAGAAAGAAGGTGCTCACCGGGAGCAGAAAGATTTTTCGTGCGAAGCGCGCGGTTATGCAAGGTGTAAGGAAGTCTGCAAGCCTGTGCACAACGGCCACGATTAGCACTTCTGCCACCAATCAAAGAAGACATAAAGCACTGACCTGAGTAACAAATGCACAACGCACCATGGGCAAAACTTTCAAGCTCAACGCCCAATTTCGCAGCCTCTTCTGCCAAAACAGCAATCTCTTCTAACGAAAGCTCACGAGCCAAGGTGATTCTCTTAGCGCCCAACGCAGCAACAGCACGAAGTCCGTCAACGGTGTGAATATTCATCTGGGTGGAAATATGGAGACGAGCTCCCTTAATAGTGCGCGCAATCTCCTGTGCAATGCCCAAATCCTGAACAATAAACGCATCCACACCTGCACGATATGCCTGGCGCGCAAGCTCCATTGCATCAGGAAGTTCGGAAGGAAGAACTACCGTGTTCAAAGTGAGATACACCTTTACTCCGCGAAGATGAGCGTAGTCACATGCTTCCTTTAATTCTTCAAGCGAAAAATTGTCTGCACCTCTTCGCGCATTAAAAGAACCAGCACCAAGGTATACCGCGTTAGCACCAGCGCGAACTGCTGCATGCAAACACACCATATTTCCTGCAGGAGCAAGGAGTTCAACAGAAGGAATTGTGTTTTGTGTCATTTTTTTCCTTATATCTCAATACACCAGAATACGACCACCATTATCTGATGATCGTATTCCAACTAATCAATACGTATATGCCAGGCGAAAAGAGGGTTTTCTTTTCGCGCAGCTTTGGAGCCTAT
>JBJEKV010000220.1:0-2014 GCA_051878815.1 Anaerotardibacter sp.
AGTATCCAAAAGAGGTGAACATGGCTCGAACTCTTTCAACAACGGTATCTGATTTATACAATGAAATGCGCTTAGACTCTTTCTTATTTGAGTCAGGGCTCTATCCTTCTCGTAGCAAGGCAGTTAAGTTTATTGAAGCCGAAAAGGTTTTTGTAAACGGTAAAGCTGCAAGCAAAAAGACGTTGGTTTTTGCGGGAGATTTCATCGTATATGAGGAATTTGAAGAAGAGACTCGTGCCTATCTTGAACCTGAAGATATTCCCCTCAACATCGTGTATGAAGATGACGACTTACTTGTTCTCAATAAGCAACCTGGTTTGATTTGCCATCCTGCTCCTGGCCATGAAACGGGCACCCTCTCAAATGCCTTGTTGTTTAAGTATGGCCGCGATAACTTAGCTCACATTCAGGGCGATGATCGTCCGGGTATTGTTCATCGTCTTGACGGTAATACGTCCGGCTTGTTGCTCTGTGCTAAAAATGACGAAATGGGCTATATCCTTCAGGATGAAATTCGCACGCGTAACGTAAATCGCAGGTATCTCTGTTTAGTGCATGGAAACATTGCTAAAGATTCAGGCTTAATTGATGCGCCAATCTTCCGTTCTGATAAAGATCGCTTGCGCATGACTGTCTCCGATAAGCCTCAGGCACGTAGCTCTGTTACTACCTTCAAGGTTTTGGAGCGTTATGAGGCAGGTCTTAAGGATAACGGCTTTACGCTTATTGAATGTAAGCTTTATTCTGGTCGTACCCACCAGATTCGTGTTCATATGGAATACATTAAGCATTGGTGTGTAGGAGACCCTACGTATGGAACGCCAGGCAAAAGTGACAACCTTGGCCTCACACGCCAGTTCCTTCACTCGTACTTTATTGAGTTCGAACATCCTCGCACAGGAGAGGTTTTGAGCTTCATTGCGCCACTTCCTGATGATTTGCAAGAAACCTTGGATAAGCTTGCGAACAGAAGAATTGGCCTTACTGAAGCTGGTAGGGAAGTGCTCCCTGCTTATATTGAGGCTTCTTCAAATCCAGGTTTAACTACTGAATCATTTACTTCCCAAAATTAGGATCATTTAACGGAATAATAGACTTGAGCGGACCGTATCGTTCGCTCTCTATGTCATCGGTCTGTGTCATGTTGTGGAATGTCTTATCCATGTATTCGTCAGGGAAAAGTTTGTCCATAACCTTGTCAATTGGGTCGTTTACGGGGATGTCTACGGCACGCTCTCCACTTCTTACGAGTGCTAGACAGGTAGCGCCAATGTTGAGCACCATAAAGAGAGAAACCAGTACTGTGAGGATATGAGAGGTAACGAACCTTGAGCGCTCATAGTTTTCTTCTGGAGCTACCTTGAATGGGTTTTTGAAGGCATCTTTTTCCTTTTGGGTAGGAGACCATTCTTTAGAGAAATATTTCAAGTGGGGCATAACAATGCGAACCCATATCAAGCCAATTATTCCCCAGCAAATTCCAAAGGTAATGTTAGTTCGACCATTTATATTGCCAAATGTTCCGGTGTAGTCCCATGCAATAGCATGAGCTAAGTATTCAAGACCAAGGCTTGCCATGTATTCCAAAAAGCAGCCAAACACCATGCAGAACAAGAAGATGAAGACGTTATGAGCCTTATAAAAACGGTTAAGAATAAGGGTGAGGACTACGGCAGCCAGACCATAAATTGAGCTAAAAGGACCCCACACGAGGCCTGCTCGGCTCTCATATTCGCCATAAATAATAATGTGAGAAATCTCTTCAAGGATTAATCCTGCTAAAGAGGCAAGGGTAAAAATCCAGACGATAGTAAAGAAGTTGAGATGAAAAAAGACGGCATCCTTTTGAGGCTTGCCGGTAGTGTTCTTCTCGCTCGATTCTCGTTTTCGAACAGGTATTTTTCTTTCAAAAATTTCTTTCATAATATGAGTGTAACAGACGAACCTAAGTGGCGTACAATACGCATAGTTAGACGGATAGGAAAACTCGTATGCAAAAACAAAAAACGGTACT
>JBJEKV010000221.1:0-2000 GCA_051878815.1 Anaerotardibacter sp.
TGCCGAAGGCTTCTACTATCTCACGGCGTATACGAAGAAATATGACGATTTTTCTCACTATCGCATTGATCGTATTGAGAAAGTGGTCGTGACTGACGAACCAGCAGACCGCAATAAGAAAATTGCCAACTATTCCTTCAATGAGCAGGAGTATCAGCAGTTTGGAAGCTTTGGCGGAGAAGCCGTATCAGTAGTGCTTGCGGTCAAGGCTGACAAGGTTGAGATTGTGCTTGATAGGTTTGGCAGCGACGTTACGCTTTCAAAAGAAGAGAACGGCATTGTTAAAGCGTACGTAACCGTATCGAAAAGTCAGCAGTTTTATGGCTGGATTGCGGGTCTTGATAAGGCAGTTACTATTGCGTCTCCTGCTAGCTTGGTGCAAGACTGCAAAGAATACTTACAAAAACTCATCAATGATTAACTCGTAGTTAACCTAGCTGAAACGTTGGCACTGAACAATAGAAGAGAAAAAGTAATTAGCCAATAAAGGAGGCTTTTAGTGGTAAAGGTTAACGAGAATTATCAAAAACTGCCAGGCAGTTATCTCTTTTCAGAAATTGCACGAAGGACTGCTGCGTATTCCGAGGCTCATCCAGAGGCTCAGCTTATCAAAATGGGTATTGGCGACGTAACTCGTCCGCTTGTTCCAGCGGTTATCGATGCAATGCATGTGGCAGTTAATGACCTCTCTCAGGCTGAGACTTTTTATGGATATGGTCCTGAGCAGGGATATGATTTCCTTCGCGAAGTAATTGCAGAGAACGATTTCACTGCTCGTGGTGTAGATATTTCTGTTGATGAAATCTTCATTTCTGACGGTGCAAAGTCTGACTGCGGCAACATTGGTGACATTCTTGCCGTTGATAATGTTATTGCGGTATGCGACCCTGTTTATCCGGTATATGTTGACACCAACGCTATGGCTGGCCGTGCAGGTGATTATGATGAAGATGCTCAGAAGTGGAGCAACATTTATTACATGCCAACCACTGCAGAAAATGATTTTTCGCCAGCAATTCCTGATACCAAAGTAGATGTTATTTACTTGTGCAGCCCAAACAATCCAACGGGTACGGTTCTTAATGCTGATCAGCTCAAAGCGTGGGTAGATTACGCAAACGAAAATGACTCAATCATCATGTTTGACGCTGCCTATGAGCGCTTCATTGTTGAGGATAATGTGCCTCATTCTATTTACGAAGTTGAGGGCGCAAAAACCTGTGCTATCGAATTCCGCTCATTCTCTAAGACTGCTGGTTTTACCGGTGCTCGTTGTGGTTACACCGTTGTGCCAAAAGAATTGATTCGCGAAGGTCAGAGCCTTAATGCTATGTGGAACCGCCGTCAGTGCACAAAGTTCAACGGTGCTTCCTATGTAATCCAGCGTGGTGCAGAAGCTATTTACTCTGCAGAAGGTGCAGCTCAGATTGAGGAGACCATCGAGTATTATCGCCGCAATGCGTTGGTAATTAAAGAAGGTTTGGAAGCTGCAGGATTTACCGTATTTGGTGCGGTAAACAGCCCTTACATTTGGTGCAAGACTCCTGAGGGAATGGGTTCTTGGGAATTCTTCGATAAGCTTCTTCATGAAGCAAACATCATCACCACTCCAGGTGCGGGCTTTGGTCCTTCCGGTGAGGGATACATTCGCTTGACTGCATTCGGTGATGCCAAGGCAACTAAGGAAGCTATGGAGCGCATCAAGAAGTTGAGCTTGTAAGCCAATTTTTCAGCGTAGGTTTTGAGTGTTGATAGTGGTTCCTTGTGGAGTTTCGTCTAAATTACCTAGGCGCTCTCACTCGGACAAATAGTGTGTCTGATTTAGGGCATTGACGCAGGTCAATGCCCTTTTTTTTCGCGAAAAAGTGAATGGGAATACGAACCTCATGCGGGCAGTTGATTTTAGGCCGAAAACCCCAAAAGAACACTTGAGTTTTTCGCTAACAAAAAAAGGGTTAGCGGACAAAAAGTGTGTCTGGCCTTTTAATCGATAGAGTACG
>JBJEKV010000222.1:0-1997 GCA_051878815.1 Anaerotardibacter sp.
TGTCCGAGGTGATAGGCTCGCGGCCTAACGTTTGCATCATGGAAGTGCTGTTCGCCACTGTTCCGACTTTATACGTGTCGAACTCTTTCCATAGGTATTCTGGCGCGATGATATCTACACTAACGAGAATCATACGCATGTACTTCGCGTGATCGCTTCCTGCTTTAACGAGGTTCATCATTAGCTTTTTGTCAGCAGTGCCAATTTCCGTAATGAACTTCTCTCTATCCTTGTCGTAATACTCACGGGAATCCATGCCATTCCACGAATTCCATGAGTTACGCATACCTCTTATAGCGTCAATCCAGTTGTATGTTTTTACGTGCTCAAATTTAATCAATTACTCTAACTCCTCTCCACTTTCAAATATAATTGCATCTCCACTACGTTTTCCTCGTACTAAAACTCTTTTTCCTTCTTCAAATAACGTTTGTACTCTTTCATATGCCCACGTTGAGCTAAATACAAGTACACGTACTGCTCCATAGAGCGTTGAGATTGTAATAAAAGCCATGGTGTTACCCTTTTTATCAGGTCGCGTCTCAACTTTTACAACTTCTCCGCCTTGCAAGCACTTTTCGTTATTTTCAAACTTATCAAGAGGGTGGAATCCGTAGCGCTCCATTGGGTGAGAGCTTAAGTAAAGACCGAGTGATTCTTTTTCCCACTGCAACTTCACTTCTTTGTTCCACGTGTAAGGGTCGCATTGGTACTCCTTTTTGATTTGCGTTTTTGTTCGATTGCTCATATCGAATTCCCACATGAGTTCGGCACGATTCGGATTTAATTCATCGAACGCACCTGCTTTAATCAAGTTGATGGTTACGTTCTTCTTCGCAATCTTCTTTACTCTACGATTCAAGTAATCTTCAAAACTTACGATTGGACGTAATTCCTTGATATGTTCGATTGAAGGATTGCCCACGTCTTTAATCATGGTGATACGGTACGTAATGCCTTTATCAGAAACATTGAAACGCTCACCACTAGTATTAATATCAGGAGGTAGGATGTTAAGTCCACGTTTCTTAACTTCTGCAATATATTTCGAAATTTCATTCTGTCCATCACCGTCCGTTTTTTCCTGAGACATCGCGGCTGCGTAAAAATGTTCAGGGTAATAATACTTAAGCCATGCCGTTTGGTACGAAAGCATGCCGTATGAAGCTGAGTGACTTTTATTAAATCCATATCCGCCTGCTACGATACCTGATAGTTCAGCCCAAACTTCAAGCATCTCTTTCTCATCGTATCCACGTGCTACCGAATCGGAAATAAACTTACCTCTTAGCTCCTTATCGTTCAGAATATCTTTATTCTTACGAATGTTATTATCGGCAAACGCTAAATCCCAACCTGCAAACGTCTTTGCATCAAGTAAATACTGTTCTTGATAAGCGATTAACCCTGATGTTTCTTCCAAGTAAGGCAAGCGATCAACATGAACGCTCCACTCTTTGCCGTTACGTCTTTCAATGTATTCATTCCAGTCAGCTACACCAGGACGTATGAGTGCGTTAATGGCGATTAAGTCACGAAAAGAGCGCGGCTGTTGTTCCATTACCTTTGCAGGTTGTCCTGAAATTTGGAATACGCCAGACACGTCACCTTTGCATAGCATGTCATAAATGTTCTGGTCTTCTAAGTCAATCTTCGTTAAGTCAGGTCGTGTGCCAGTCGTTTGTTCAATGCTATCGAGACAGTTTCTTACGATAGGCAATGTTTCTAACCCAAGTACGTCAAACTTAATTAAGCCGAACGATTCAACCATTTTCTTATCCCACGCTACAACGTTCATACCACTATCTCTATCGATTTGTAACGGTACAAGGGTGTTAAGGTTCGGATAAACGATAACACCTCCTGCGTGCAACGTAGAGTGCGACACGGTGTTTTGCAAACGTTCCATGTGCTTAAAGTACTCTGGATACTCTTTCTTCATTTCGTACAGCTCGTCTGACAAATCGTAAGCTTGCTCCATGGTTTTGACGGTGTTT
>JBJEKV010000223.1:0-1994 GCA_051878815.1 Anaerotardibacter sp.
TACGCAGACGACGATCATTATGGATGGCTCCAGCCTTTGATTAAAGAACACTTCGATGTTGAGAAGAACGACCCAATGACCGCGGAGCTCGAGCACTTCGTTGACTTGTGCACCGGTCGTGAAACCGTTCCTCGTTGTTCTGGCGAAGATGCACTTGAAACCTTGAAGATCATCAACGCAATTCAGGAATCGGTTGATACAAAGCAATTTGTAGACATTAACTAACGAGAGGTTCCAGAAAAGAGCTCACTTTGTTAAAGCGAGAATCTGCAATCACTTAAGGGGAAGCGGGAGAAAGTAACACTGAACCCGAGCTAAGGGACTGGAAATAAAAATTCCAGTCCCTTTTTATTTTTCTCATCTTGCTTGAACGTGTTTTTTATTAAAATAATTTATGGGCATCAGGGGGGCACGTATGAATCTTTCCCAACTTACGTATTTTAAAAAGCTTGCAGAAGTTAAACACTACACTAAGGCAGCATCTGAGCTGTATATCACTCAGCCTGCTCTTTCGATTGCTATCTCTTCACTCGAAAAGGAACTGGGCGCACAGCTTTTTTATCGTTCGAAAAATCAAATTGAACTTACTGATTGTGGTAAAGATTTTTACTACTACATTACGCTGGCACTTCAAAACATAGAACGAGGAAAAGACGCCGTAAAAGAGCATGTAGGAAAAACAAACGCCAAACTAAACCTGGGCACACTCTATGCAATGCAAGGAAAAGAGTGGTCTCAAGCAGTAGCTGATTTTAACGAAGAGTACGGAAACAACCTTCAAATCAAAATCACCCAGGGTTTTACTGCTGATCTCACTAAGCTTTTGGAAGAAGATGCCCTTGACGTAATCTTCGCAAGCCGCACGCGCGAGCAGAAGAATCTTATCTATCGTCACATTTGGTCTCAGGAATTAGCAGTTGCCGTTCATAAGACTAATCCGCTTTCATCCAAAGAGATGCTTACCCTTGATGACTTAAAAGGATTCCATGTGTTTGCCTATGCGCCGGGAAATCCTGCCTACGATGAAACACTTAACGTAGTAAAAGATGCTCATCTTGATATCGAATTTGGCTATAGCGATGAGATTACTATCTCTTCCCTCGTAACTTCTAATCCTGAATCAATTGGACTGTTGTGCTACTCGTTCCTCGTAAAAGCCTTTGACGAAGTGGTATTTCTTCCTCTCAAGGAAGCACCTGAAAACTTCCATAAGGTTTATATGATCCAGAAACGAAATGCGGCACAATCAGAAGTAACGAAGAACTTCATTAACTTTATGAGCCACTACTACTTCCCTGTTGCAAAAGCTTAGCCTCTCCTACCGCGAAGGCCCAAAGATTACAGGCCTCAAAGGCTTAGAAGCATCCTTTTGCAAAAAGCTCAATGATCTCTCTGTTACGGAAGCCTAAAGCTTTCCTTCCGTAAAAACCCGGCCAAAGGCCCAAAGCTTGCCTGCCGTAAAGGCCCGGTCGAAGGCATAAAAAAAGCCCCTGAGGGGCAAGAAAATCAATATATGGAGCGGGTGACGGGAATCGAACCCGCGTGACCAGCTTGGAAGGCTGGAGTTCTACCATTGAACTACACCCGCATCAAGGTAAAAAAAATGGTCGGGATGACAGGATTCGAACCTGCGACATCCTGCTCCCAAAGCAGGCGCGCTACCAAACTGCGCCACATCCCGACGGCAAGAAATTATTATACAGATATTTTTTATTTTGCCAATAGTTTTTTTCGTAAATTTCTTAAAGCATTTCCGCGATGGGAAATTTTGTTCTTTTCTACCTGAGAAATCTCAGCAGTGGTGACCTTAAAATCGTACTCCTCAGCCAAGAAAAGCGGATCATATCCAAAGCCCTCTTCACCACGAGCCTCAAAACCAATACGGCCCTCAATAGTTCCCTCTGCAGTTGTTTCGGATCCATCTTCATCAATAAAAACTAAGCAGCACATAAAACGTGCGCTGCGCTTTTCGAAAGGAACCTTTTCTAGAGCCT
>JBJEKV010000224.1:0-1979 GCA_051878815.1 Anaerotardibacter sp.
TGCGCTACCTTTTCGCCAACACCACGAACACCTGCCAAGCCAAAGCGAATACCACCATCATCAAGCGGCGTAAACTCCAAATTTGAGGAGTTAACGTCAGGTGGCAATACCGGAATATTGTCACTATTGCAGCTTGCAATGTACTTAATAAGCTTATCGGATTTGCCCATGTAGCTCGACAAAACCGCAGCCATATAGTCATTTGGATAGTAGTACTTCAGATATGCCGTGCGCATAACCAAAATAGCGTACGCAGCAGAGTGGGACTTATTGAACGCATATTCTGCGAACTTTTCAGCGTCGTCCCAAATCTTTTTGGCAACCTCAAGACTATAGCCGTTTTCAACCGCGCCCTTATTCCAGTCATCCTTAAGGCCGCGCATAACGTCAATCTTTTTCTTACCCATAGCTTTACGAAGCTTGTCCGCTTTACCTGCAGAGAAGCCCGACATAACCATGGAGATCTGCATGATCTGTTCCTGGTAGACAATGGTGCCGAAGGTTTCTTCCAAGATTGGACGCAAACGATCATCGTAATACGTTGCTTCCTTCTTACCACTTGCAACCGAAATGTAGTCGTCAACCATGCCAGAACCTAATGGGCCCGGACGGTTAAGCGCAATAGACGCAACAATGTCAGAGAAGCGTGTTGGAGGCAACTGATTGAACAAGCTTACATACAGAGCAGATTCAACCTGGAACAAACCATCCATGTTTGCGCCCTGCATCTGCTTGAATGCGCCTGGATCATCAATGGGGATTTCCTCAGGAATGATTTCCTTACCTAAGCGCTCTTTAATATTCCTACAGCAGCGAGACAAAACGCCCAACGTACGGAGACCCAAGAAGTCCATCTTCAAAAGACCAAGGTCTGGCGTGTAGTGACCGTCGTACTGGGTAATGATGCCGCCACCCTTGGTGTCGCGCTTCATAGGAACGTGGTCACTCATTGGGTCACGACAAATAATGGTTGCGCATGCGTGCACACCTTCGCCACGTACATGGCCTTCAATAGAGCGCGCTGCATCAATAATTTCGCGGACGTCGTTTTCTTCGTCGTATGCTTTTTTGAGGTCAGGGTTGGTGTTTAAGGCCTTATCAATAGTAATGCCAAGTTCGCCACCAATAAGCTTACAAATACGGTCGCCCGTGTTGTATGGATAGTCCAAAACGCGCGCTGCGTCACGAACGGCATTCTTTGCTGCCATCTTGCCGAAGGTAATAACGCCCGATACGTGGTCTTCGCCATACACTTCTTTAATGTGCTCAATAACTTCGCCACGACGTTCATCTTCGAAGTCGACGTCAATATCGGGCATCTCTACACGTTCTGGAGAAAGGAAGCGTTCGAAGAGGAGGCCGTTTGAAAGGGGGTCAAGGTCGGTAATTCCCATAGCGTACGCAACAATAGCGCCCGCAGCAGAACCACGACCCGGGCCTACACCAATACCTTGGCTACGTGCCCATTCAATATATTCCTGAACAATAAGGAAGTATGCTGGGAAGCCTTGCTGGATAATAACGCCCGCTTCGTACTGATAGCGGTCCCACGCCTCCTGCGGAACAGGATCACCGTAACGCTTAACCAGGCCTTCCTCAATTCGTTTGCGGAAGTAAGATTCTTCGGTCTCCCCTTCTGGCAAAGGGAACCTTGGAAGAATTGAGTCACGCTCAAGCTCAACGTTACATTTTTCGGCAAGCTCAACCGTATTGTCACATGCCTCAGGGAAGTCCTTAAGTGCTTCGCGCATTTCTTCTTCAGTTTTCATATAGAACTGATCGTTAGGGAACTTAAAGCGTTTTTCCTGAGTTACGGTGGCGTTAGTACCAATGCAAAGCATCAAGTCTTGCGCTTTGGCGTCTTCCTGCGTCAAATAGTGGAAGTCATTGGTTGCAATAGTTTTGAGGCCAAGTTCTTTTGCCAGTGCGGTTAATTTGAAGTTCAAATCACGCTGAGACATACCATTGTTGGTTGTGAC
>JBJEKV010000225.1:0-8536 GCA_051878815.1 Anaerotardibacter sp.
CCGCCGCCTCTACAAAGAATAATCTCTTCTGCTCCTGCAGCTGCTACCTCTTCAAGACCTTTAATCAAACCGAAATGAGCATCTTTTCCTTCGACGGGAACACCGGCTAAAAGAATTTTCGTTGAAGGAAATCTCCTTCTAAACGTACGTAGAACATCATGAACAACCGCACCATGAGGGCTTGTTACTAATCCGATGACCTCGGGATATGTGATAAGCGGACGCTTTCGGCTCGAATCAGTCAGTCCTTCTTTTCGAAGCTTCTCTGCAAGAGCTGCTACTTGCCTTCTTAGATTGCCTTCGCCGTTATCTACAATGCTATCAACGCTAAAGCTCATGCGTCCTTTTGCCGCATAGATATTAAACTTACCGTGAAGGATTACCTTAGACCCAATGGCTAACTCAACGCCACATGCATGATATTTGTTTACCCACATCATGCACGGAAGTGCCGCTTTGTCATCTTTGATAGTGAAGTAAATTGCCTTATATCCCGCTTTATTATTCAGCTCAGAAACTTCGCCTTCAATGGCATAGGTATACTGAGCCAGCCTCGTGTTAGTTAGGTTTAAGGCCGCAAAAACCGAAAGAGGCTCAGGAGCCTCTTTTCGCTGTTCGTTACGGTATATAACGGATGATTCTGTCATTAATTACCTACCAGTATTAGTCACGATACTGAAGTAACCAAAGCAACTGCAAAACCGAAGTGAGCATTGCTGCTACGTAGGTAAATGCGCATGCGCGAAGTACGTTTGCGCTACCTGCAACTTCGCCAGAAGGCAAGTTGATAGTTTTCATGTACTCAAGTGCTCTGTTAGAAGCATTGAATTCAACTGGCAAGGTAATAATTGAAAAGGCGACCGCAACGGCATACATAATGATTGCTAAATTAACAAGACCCATTGCGTTCAAAGCAAGGCCTGCAATCAAGAGGAAAATCCATGCATTAGAAGCAAGATTTACCGCAGGAACAAGAGCGGTACGAATCTTCATTGGAGAATAATCCTCCGCAAACTGACATGCGTGGCCAACCTCATGGCAAGCAGTTGCCAATGCAGTAATAGAGGTACCATTAAATACATCAGGGTCGAGGGTAATAGAATTATCTTTTGGATTAAAGAAGTCCTGGCCAGCGCCACCCATTCGCACCTCAACGCCAGCAATGCCATAGTAGTTAAGCATGCCAATGGCAAGGCTTGCACCAGTCAAACGCTGAGAATTAGGAACGCGTGCATACTTTTTCAATGCATGGTTTACCCAAGCCTGAGCACCAAAACCAATGATCAAAGTCAATACAATCAACGTTAAATACGACATCTACGCTTCTCCTTAAGAAATTGTCTTTGCACCAGGATATAGTGCTTTTACGAATTCTTAGTTGGCTATTTCGTTGTTATAGGAAATCTTCAAATTACCATCATCGATAGACAGGGAAAACTTGCCTTCAAGCAAGTCAAGAAGCTCCTTGCCTACAATCCGATAACGCCATCCTTTAAGAATTTCGCATTCGTCATAATGTCCTCTTGCAAGTTTCATCAACTCTGCAGAGGAAGCAAGGGTCTGTACCGCAATTTTGTTTTCCCTTGCGCGAAGATGGACGATGGCGCTGAGCAAATCAACCACAATATCGACGTTTGCTTCATTCTTATTCTTGTTATGGATTGAAGGAAGTTCATCCTCAGGGCAGTTGAGGCCTTTCTTGATTGCCGCCAGCACTTCTCTCGCTTCATTTGGCTTCAAGCGATCCCTCATACCTCTCACCATATAAAGCTCATCAAGCGATTTTGGCTCTCTTCTACATGCTTCAACAATCTGTTCGTCAGAAACAATCCACTTTCTTGGAATGTTGAGCTTTTGAGCCTTCTTTTCTCGCCATGCAGCAAATTCTCTTGCAGCGGCAAGTTGAACTTGGGTGAGTTGATTTACGCGTTTTAACTTTCGGAAGCGCGCATACGGATCCACCTTATATTTCTCAGGGTTCTCAATTTCCTCAAAAGCAGAATCAAGCCAGGACAAGCGTTTCTTTGATTCAAGAAGCGTAATCATTTCCTGATAGATTTTTGGCAAATATACAACGTCGTCTGCTGCATATTCAATCTGCGATTCAGAGAGTGGCCTTCGAGACCAATCAGTGAAAGAGTCCTTTTTCGCAAGCTGCACATTACAATACTGTTGAACTAACGTACTGTAAGAAGCTTGCTGGGTTTTTCCCAATAAAGAAGCAGCAATTTGTGTGTCAAAAATTGGCGAAGGAACGCATCCAATCTCATTAAGAATGATTTCCACGTCCTGAGAACATGCGTGAAAAATCTTTACGATATTTGGATTCTCTAACGGTTCACGTAAAACGGTTAAATCACTGATCTCGAACGGATCGATAATAGCTACTTTTCCTTCAATGCAAATCTGAAGCAAACAAAGCTTTGCATAATATGTTTTTTCGCGAAGAAACTCCGTATCAATACACATATAAGGGCTCTGAGAGCACTCTTTAACAAAGTTTCGCAACTTTAAGTCTGAATTTATAAGCATCTAGGATAGTCCTTGAATTCAATGTTGTTATACAATGACATACTAACAGAAAGGAAAATGTGAAGGTTCTCATTATACATAATGTAGGTTCGGGCTTCGGTGACGGTGCAATTTACGACTTTATGCGTAACTATGCTGAAGACGGAGACTCTATCACTATTAGAACGTTTAATGGGAAAACTCCATTCTCTACCCTCTGCGCAGACGCAACCGATTTCGACTTCGTCGTTGCCTGTGGTGGAGACGGAACCGTATCAGCAGTAAGCTACGAGCTTCGCTACACCAACATTCCAGTACTTCCTTTTCCTGCGGGAACCGCAAATCTTCTTGCAATGAATCTTTTCTCCCCAAATGAGCCACATGCGCTCTGCAAGTTAGTTGATGAGGCTATAACTCATAACTTCGATCTGGGAGAACTTGAAACCGATAAGGGAAAAATTGGCTTTGCTATCATGGCCGGCTGTGGTTATGACCAACTCATTATGGACAAAGCTAAACCAATGAAGAGACTCCTTGGTCCTCTTGCCTACTTCCAGGCAGCAGCATTTAATCCTGCTCCTCAGGTATCCCAATTCACGCTTACCATTGATGGAAAAGAATACAAACGTAGCGGCATTGGTATTGTGGTTGCGAACTTCTCAAAGATTCAGTTCGACATTACCGTTTCCCACGAGAATTTCCCAAGCGACGGCATGCTCGACATTATCATTATCAAAACCCAGACTGCTCTTGAGCTCCTCCCTACTATTTTTGCAAAGGTCATGGATGAAAACGGCGAGCTAGAACAGAAGATTAAGAGCTTGGAAGTTATTCGCGGAAAAGAAGTAACCATTGATGCTGATCCAGAAATGTACATCGAATACGACGGCGAGCCTACTTCTATCTCTACCCCATTTACCGCACGCATTCTTCCAAAAGCGGTTCGCTATATCGTAAGCGAACAGTGCGATCAGCACTACACTGCCCTCGAAGAGAATATTCCTACAGTCCTTCATTAATTAGGAATAACCAAATTCATCGGTCTTTTCACAGTTTTTTCAATACTCCTATCAAAAACAATAAATCTGTCCAATTCATTTCGACGAACGCGTTCATTTAGCGGTAGAATAGAGTTGAAGGGGGAGCAATCCTTCATGCCGTAAGTCATTAAGGGGGCTTTTATGATTACAGAAATCAAGATTAACGAAGCCAATAAAGCTCGTTGGTATGCGGAAGGATATTGGACAGAGCAAACGTTGAACGATGTTTGGTCTGAACAGGTTAAGAATTATCCTGACAACGAATACATCAGTGACGATTTGGGTGCTCGCTACACCTATAAGGAAATTGATGAAAAAGCTTCCAAGCTTGCTTCTTGGTTAGTAAGCGTTGGCGTAAAAAATGGCGACGTAGTTTCTTTCCAACTTCCACCATGGGCTGAGTTCCCTATTGTTGCTATTGCATGCACAAAAGTTGGTGCAGTAATGCATCCATTGTCGGTTACCTTCAACCATGAAGATTTGGTTTATAGCATGAACTTGGTAGAGAGCAAGGCGTTCATCTGCCCAAGCTTCCACCACAAAACAGACTTTGAAGCTCAGATTTTAAGTGTTGTTGATCGCATTGATACGCTCAATCCTGAAGCAATTGCTATTTATGAAAAGCTTCGTCCAGGAAATGGAACACTCACGCTCGATCAGATTTTCGAAACCTTCGAGCCTTACACTGAGCCTTGCCCATCCAAATCCGATGAGATTCTTTTGATTCTCTCCACTTCGGGTACTACGGGAAAGCCAAAAGCAGTATTGTTCACCCATAACACCCTGCTTTCTGCTGAGCATGCTTTCTGCAAGGGATTCCATCTCACTCATGATGATGTATGCTTCATGCCATCCCCACTCAATCATGCAACTGGCTTAAACCACGGCCTCATTTCTCCTATGACTTTAGGTGGCCGCGTAGTTCTTCAGAGCAAGTTCAATCCTGAAGAAGCCGTAAAGATCATGAATCGTGAAGGCGTAACCTGGTCTATGGGCGCTACCCCATTTATTCAGGACCTTCTCAATGAGTGCGAAAAGGGCAACAAGCTTACCACCCTCAAGCTGTATCCTTGCGGCGGCGCACCAGTTCCTGGCGAAATGGTTAAATGGGCTCTCAAGCATGGTGTTCTCTTGTGCGAAGTTTACGGCTCCACCGAAAGCTCTCCACACATGTATGTACCACCTGAGCACTGCTTAGATTGGGACGGAGCTTATTCTGGCATTCCATTTGAAGGTATTGAAGTTAAAGTTGTTGACGGCAACCACAATGAAGTACCTTACGGAACTCAGGGCGAAGAAGTTTCCCGTGGTCCTAACGTATTTGTTGGCTACCTCCATAATCCTGAGGCAACCAACAAAGATTTGGATGACGAAGGTTGGTTCTACTCTGGTGACTTGTGCTACATGACTCCAGAAGGTCGCGTTCGCATCAACGGCAGAAAGAAGGAAATCATTATTCGCGGTGGCGAAAACATTTCCGTAAACGAAGTAGACAACAATGTTAAAGCTGTTCCGGGAGTTGAAGACTGTGCAGCTTGCGGCAAACCAGATGTTCGCTTAGGTGAGCGCATTGCAAGCTACATTGTTACTGATGATCCTGAAACCGTAAATAAAGAGTATATTATTAAGCATCTTGAAGCAGCTGGCGTGGCAAAGAGGCTCTGGCCTGAACATATCGAATATATCGAAAAGATTCCACGCACTGAAACGGGTAAAGTACGTAGAAACTGGCTTGTAGATGAGTTAATTAAAAGGTTAAAAGAACGCAAATAGATTTCATTTTAGTTTTCAAGTTTTTTAGCCAGTGTTACGTGGAAGTGGCCGAAGTTATTCGGCCACTTTTCTTTTCGTTTCATTCTATTAAGTAGGAAACCTTTTCTTTCTACTCAGCAGGAAACAAGCCTCGTTCGCTGAGGATCATTGGTTTTTGATGGTGCGGCTTGATAACAGGAATCAAACCGTCAAGAGCATCTTGAATACCGTGTGTATCTACGGTTTTACTCAGTGGAGGAAAAGTATCGTCAAAATGATCGAGCAGTATGGTTTTTGGACAGAGCCGCTCAATAACTTCAAGAGCCGGCAGTTCTAAATGAGTTTGTCCCTGATAAGGCAGAACAAGAAGGTCCATTCCAGTTGGATATTCAACTTCGTCAAGAAGTCCTAAACTTCCCATAACAAAAACAGACAATCCTTCAGCCTCCACCAAATAGGCAAGTATTTCATGGTTTTCTGGACAGTGAAGGTGAGCTATTCCCTCTTTAAGAAGGTCTTTTCTCAAAGCAATGGTACGAGGGTTAAAGAGTGTGCTTTCAATCAATTCTCTATCAAAAACGATATGGTGAACGTGATACGTAGTAACAGAAAAAGGTCCAATCTGAAACGTTTGACCAGGACCTATACAATAGAGACTCTTTTCGTTAACACCAAATTTTTGCAAGCTTTGATACGGAGTCTTGGTGCAATAGATATGTGGTGAGGACACCCGCCAAATCTCAGGAATTGAAGAGATGTGATCCATGTGACCATGGGTGACGATAATTGTTTTGAAGGGATAATAGGTTTGGATGTTGGTATGAACAGGAGATTTTTCTACCGGAACAAACGGGTCAAAAAGAATTGAGTCTTTCTCACTTTTTAAACTTACTGAAGCTGTTCCGTACCAGATAATCTCCATTGTCCCACCCGCTTTATACCTGCTTGACCACCGCACAACGCTTACCGCGATATCTGCTTAACGCTTAATTCGATACCCCGCTCAACGCCCTCTTTGACATCTGCCTAACGTCTGCGCGAAAAGCTCCTCGCAAATTCGCTAAAGCCAGTTTTGTGCTACCAGTTTTAATTATTGTGCGTCCCTCATCACTTATTCATATTAAACTGGTAACACCTTTTATTCAAAAACAGTTTTCGAAGGTTTAGGAAACACAACCATCCTATGCGACGCATTTCTTACATAGTTCAGGAATCTGACAAGGGATCAACTGTTGAGCAAGTGCTTCGAAAAGTATTCCATATTGGTCGCGCAGGACTCATTCGTGCCAAAAAGATTGAGAATGGTATTACACTTGATGGCCAACATGCGTTCACTATCCACCACGTTCATCCTGGTCAGGAGCTCTCAATTGTAATTAGCGATGCTGACCTAGAACCAAACGCGTGTACGATTGAGCCTCAAGAAGGTCCTATTGATATCGTGTTTGAAGACTTAGATGTCATTGCGCTAAACAAGCCCGCTGATTTAGTGGTGCATCCAAGCCCTGGTCATAGAGATCAGACCTTGAGCAATTATTTGCTCCACTACTTCAAACAAACCCAGAAGAACTATAACCTTCACCCTTGCCATCGCATTGACTTAGGAACATCGGGGCTCATTTTATTTGGCACCAGTTCCTATTCTCAAGACATGATTCAAAAGCAGCTCCACACGCAAAGCTTTCAGCGAACCTATCTTGCTCTTTGCGAAGGTTTTTTCGATAAGAAAACTGGTTCAATCGAAGCCCCGCTTGATAGGCTTACCGTTCATCCAAGCACCTTTGGAATTACCGAGACGGGAAAATACGCGCTCACTCATTATCGAGTTTTAGGAGAATGTTTTGCGCAAAGCGAATCGCAAGAAGCTCTTGCACAAAAACCACTTTCCCTTGTTGAGCTCACTCTTGAGACAGGCAGAACGCATCAAATTCGCATTCACATGGCAAGCATTGGTCACCCACTTTTAGGCGATGCTACTTATGGACAGCCTTCGCCCTTAATTGACAGACATGCCCTCCACAGTTGGCAAGCGTTTCTCGACCATCCTATTACCAAAAAGCGCATTTCTCTTACCGCGCCTCTCCCTCAAGATATGGCTCAGCTTCTTACCCCTGAATTGCGTACACTGTTCGAAAGTGTTTAACCCTACTCGAAAATACTAGAGCGCACCCTGTTCGAGCACGCTCTGTAAGAAGTTTTAAAAGACTTTACACGCTCTAAGTTATCTACGTGCTTTGAGCTTTCTACCTAATTAAGCTACCTATTCGCTTTAAGCTGCCTGCACACCTAGGCCACCTACATACCTAAGCTGTTTATACGCTTGAGCTGCCTGCACACCTTAAAGCGAGATAGTATTTGCAGCATCCGAATCTTCAGAAGGAACACTGCCAATACGGGAAGCATTTTTCTTTTCTGCTTCTTTTTCCATATGACGAACATAGCCCTGAGCCTGAGTCTGCAAATCTTTGAGTTTAGCCTTATTTTTCTCAGCAACCCATTCGTTGTAGTTTTTGTTGTACTTCATTTGGATGAATTCCAAAACAACCGCAAAAACCATAGCGAAGTAAACCATCAGTTTTTCGAAATGCATATCAAGCACTTCAATACCTGAGTTGATACCCAAGCCATCAAGAATAAGAAGAACACCAATTACCGCAATAAATACGAGGGCCAGAATCTTCATTTCTACATGGCGATTGATGAAGTCGGAAATAGCATCGATGAAGACCATCATGACAATAACCGCAAAGATTACCGCAATAATCATAATGATAAGATGCTCAGCCAAACCTACTGCAGTAATTACGGAGTCGATAGAGAATACGATATCCATAACCATAATGGTTACCACTGCTTGAGCCAAACCAATTCGCTTGCGAGGAGCACCCTGGTTTTCATGCTCTTTTTCTTTCACTTCCTCAAGGGAAAGCACACAGCGAAGCTCGGAAATACCCTTATAGATAAGATAAATACCACCGAAGAGAAGCACTAAGTCTCGAACGGAAAAACCAAGAGGCTCGGATGTTCCTAGACCGAACGGAAGATAAAATAACTTGTTAGTCATATGAACGAGCGCGGATGCAAAACACAAGAAGATACAGCGAGAAACCAATGCGCCTGCTAAACCAATCTTTCTACCAAGCTTTTGCTTTTCTTCAGGAAGACGATCACTGGTAATAGCGATAAAAACGAGGTTATCAATACCTAAGATAATCTCCAAGAAGATGAGCGTA
>JBJEKV010000226.1:0-1964 GCA_051878815.1 Anaerotardibacter sp.
TGCAGGATTTGATGATCCGAATGCCTTGCTGGTGGCACCTGAGACGCGTTCGTCTTCGCCAGTGCGGATCTGTAGAGATAGCTCGTTGCAAGCCTATTTTGCTTCTGCGGGAGAATTTGAGTCTACCAATACCGGCCTTTACCCATGCGGCGAAGGTCCTGGTTTCGCAGGCGGAATCATGTCGGCCGCGGTTGATGGCTTGCGCGTAGCTAAAGAAGTGGCAGGCCGCTACTATTGCAGGCCAATGGTTGAGGCTCTTCGCAAAGGAAACGCAGTTGTGCTGCCAACCGATACTGTCTACGGATTAGGCATTTCTCCCTATCATGCAGCTACCCCTGATGTTCTCTATCAGATAAAGCAGCGTGAAAAAGGCAAGCCTATTGCGTGGCTTGTGGGCAACAAAGGCGCGCTTGAGCAATTTGGTAACGATGTGCCTGAATACGCCAAAAACCTTGCTAAGGCTTTTTGGCCGGGTGCGCTCACGCTTATTGTTGCGGCCGACCCTTCAGTTCCGCGCTCGTTTCGTTCCGATGCGGGCACTATTGGCCTTCGCATGCCAAACAATACAACCGCACTTGAGGTGATTGCGCGCCTGGACAATCCGATAGCTACTTCTTCGGCAAACATTTCGGGAGAAGAGCCTACGAAATCATTCGCTGAAATTGAACCAGCACTCCTTACTCAAGTGGAGGCATGGATTAACGATAACGAACAGAAGAGCGGCATAGCTTCAACGGTTGTTGACTGCACGGGCGATGCTCCGGTAATTCTTCGAGAGGGAGCGCTCACCCGCGATCAAATACTTTCAGTTTGTCAGGAGTCCTAATGTCAGTTGTGCGAAAAGAACATCACCTTCCTTCAAGCAATAACGAGTCAACCCTGCATGTGGTGACGTGGGAATCTGGGGAGGATGCTGCTCAGTGCGAAATGCCTCAGGGCCAGGGTGAGGCGTCTCAGCGTCAGAGCGAGCCTCAGCATAAGGACGAAGCATCTCAACTTCAGGCTGAAACCCCTCAGTACCGCGGCGTGGTGCAGATTGTGCACGGCATGTCTGAACACTGCCTTCGCTATGACCATTTCGCACGATTCTTAGTTGAGCAGGGCTTTTTTGTTCTCTCGCACGACCACGTGGGTCACGGACAAAGTGTTTCCAGCGCCGATGAGTTGGGTCATATTGCCCTTTCCTGGGGCGCCGAGACACTTATTCAGGATGTGCACGCGGTTCGCCAGGCGTTTGCGCCAAAAGAGCTTGCGTATACCATCTTTGGCCATTCCATGGGAAGTTTCATCACGCGTGCGTATTTGGCACGTTATGGCACTACGGTGCAGAAGGCAATTATTTGCGGTACGGGCAACCAGCCTCGGATGCTGTCTTTGATGGGTAATTCTCTCTCGCGCCTTTTGTGCAGGCTCAAAGGGGAGAAGGCTCATTCTCCGTTCATTCATAACCTTGCGGATGGTGCCTACAATAAATCGGTTCCTAATCCACAAACTGAGTTTGATTGGCTTTCGGTAAACCCAGCAAATGTGGAGGCATACATTGATGACCCTCTCTGCGGACAGATGTTTACCGTTGGAGGATACGCGGCGCTGACCAGCCTCACGAAAGAGGTCGTAACTCCTGAGCATGCTGCCAAGATTCCTCATGAGTTGCCACTGTTTTTTATTGCCGGCGAAGGGGATCCCGTAGGTGATTTCGGCAAAGGCGTGCTTGATGCGGTTGCGTTGTATCAAGAGCGGGGTGCTTCCCATATCACGACCTTCTTGTACCCAGAGATGCGCCACGAAATCTTGAACGAGACTGGCAACCAGTTGGTATATGACGATGTTGCTAACTGGCTTATCTATACGTCTGAAGGAAAAGAGATTCCTGAGCAGGCATAACTATACAACGAAGAAGGATAGGGTCATGAAAAAGTACATTGTTGCGCTCGATCAGGGAACAACCTCTTCGCGCGCAGTTC
>JBJEKV010000227.1:0-8451 GCA_051878815.1 Anaerotardibacter sp.
CACCAAGAGAAGTACCATGGCCGCCAATAAACTTTGTTGCAGAGTGAACAACGATATCAGCACCATGCTCGAGTGGGCGAAGAAGGAATGGCGTTGCGAAGGTGTTATCGATTGCAACCGGGATACCATGCTTGTGAGCAATTTCGGAGATTGCCTCAATGTTTGGAATGTCAGAGTTTGGATTGCCCAAGGTCTCAAGGAAAACGAGAGTGGTGTTTTCCCGAATTGCACCTTCAACCTCTTCAAGGTTATGAGCGTCAACGAAGGTAGCGTCGATGCCGAAGTCCTTTAAGGTGTGAGCAAGAAGGTTGTACGTGCCACCATAAATGGTCTTCTGAGCTACAACGTGGTCGCCAGCCTGAGCAAGAGCCTGAATAGTGTACGTAATAGCTGCTGCACCAGAAGATACGGCTAAACCAGCAACACCACCTTCGAGCGCAGCAATTCGATCCTCGAACACGCCCTGAGTTGAGTTGGTAAGGCGGCCATAAATGTTGCCTGGATCAGCAAGACCGAAACGAGCTGCTGCGTGAGCTGAATCATGGAAGACATAGGAAGTGGTTTGATAAATTGGCACCGCACGTGAGTCGGTTGCTGGATCTGCTTCTTCCTGACCTACATGAAGCTGAAGAGTTTCAAAACGATAGTTAGACATTGTTGTTCTCCTTTTTTATGAGTGAAGTTTTTCGTTCGTTTTTTTCTAAACAGAACTATAAACGTATAATTCCTACTCGAAACCTAGGATTTAACAACAGCTAGTTATCGACTCAGCCGATAACGGTTATCGGCAATAATAAAGGGCCTCCGAAAAGGCCCTTAGTGTTGTGTATGTGTGAGTTCGTTAATCTTCGCTCGCTTGACTTTTAACATCTTGCGGCTTCTGTTACTTCGCCAGCTTTATACCGCGCTATATCAACTTACCAGTCTGCGCCAATAACAATCAAGAAGTCTGAATTGAAAGCATAGTTTCCTGGGTTTTGCTTCGCTGTACCCTTTCCAAGAATCTTTGCGATCTCCTCCGCCTTAGCTGCATTCGAGCTATCGTTGTAGAGAATCAAGGTCTTCTCATAGTCGTTTGAGTCCGCATTGCCCGTGCTCATGGTAGCACCGGTGCTCTTCAATTTATCAGCCGCTTCAGCTGCAACACCACTAATACCGCAACCATTCTTGATGGAAATAGTCTTGCCAGCCAAGCTTACATTACTATCAGAACTAGAGCTTGCGGAGCTTGAGCTTGCGTCATTTCCATTACCAGAGTTTGCTGTTTTAACTCCAGTAGCTAAGTCAACAACGTCTTCTTCGGTAGGTGGAAGACCCGCCTCAACGCGCTTCATCATTTTTTGCCATGCCTCGGTCTGAATTACTTCATACCAAATGTCATTTTCGTACGAAGAAACCGTTGGCAACTGAGCCGTATAGATATCATTTTCTACATCAATACCCAGCATGCTTTGAGCAAGGCCCAGAATTGCCGCCACGTCGAAGTCAGTAGTTACATACTGAGAAGCAGCGCTTACCGCATTAGTTGCGGCAACAATATCACCACTCAACATCTTCTTAATTACTGCAGAAATAACAGTGCGCTGATATGCCGCACGAATACTGTCACCGTCGGTTGCATACTTATCGTAGGCATGCCTTGAGCGGCAAAGAATCAAAGCCTGTTCTCCATTAAGAACCTGCTTACCTGCATCAATGTGACCGGTATAGCTGTCGTCAATTTCCATTGCAACATCAACTTCTACACCACCAACCGCATCAACAACAGCAGCAAAGCCGTCAAAGTCAATTTCTGCATAGTGGTTAATTTCTACACCACAAACAGATTCAACTGCATTAATTGCGCCTGCAGGTCCACCAAAGGCATAGGCTGCATTAATCTTCTGAGTGCCATGTCCTGGAATGTTTACCTTAGTATCTCGTGGAATAGACACCATGGTTGCTGTCTTTTCCTTAGGGTCAATTCGACAAAGAATCATTGAGTCTGAACGATACGCTCCGCCATACTCATTCGTGCCTTCACGCTCTTCCGATTTATCAACACCAAGAAGCAGCATATAGAAAGGATCCGAAGGAGAGTCGGTAACAGTTAATGCTCCCAGCAAATCTTCGTCAACATTTTCTTGCATGTTGCTATTGATCTGAACCATATAGCCAAATGCAACGCCAGCCGAGCCCAAAAGAAGAATAAGCACTACGAGAAGCGCAATGAGACCACGCTTCTTGCGTTTTTCTTTCTTCTGCTTAAGTTGCTGTTCGCGAATGTGATTGAGGCGTGCTTCGTCCATTCCCGTCTGGAATGACTGAGCAGAATAACCATATCCCGCTGCATTTGCTTGCCTATAATCACGCTGAGGCTGATAGCCCGAACCGTACGCACCACCGTTGCGAGAATACTGATTAAATCCACCTTGAGAAGTTCGCGGAGATGCGGAGCGATTATCGCGAGAAGCAGTAGGCCTGGAAGATGCGCGATATCTTCCTGCGTTTCTGCTGTAGTTATTAATATCGTTGTTGTTAACCGTTGCGCGTGGAGCTTCTTCGCCCCTTCGAGCGCGACGGTTTGTTCTATTATTTGATTTATCCATAAGGCCTATTTTGGTCAATTCTCCAGAATTTGGCAAATCTAAGTGATGAAAATGTGGGGAAACGCACACTATACCCACAAAAGGTCATTTTTGCGTCAAAGTTAGCGTATATATGTGCTAATACTTAACCTTCAATCGTCGAGCCATCACCCTATTTGCCTCGTGCTCTTCGCTATCATCAAGCACTTCAAGATGAAGCGTGATTTCTTTTCCGTATTTCTTTCTTAAAGCTTGGCGAATAAGATAGTCTGCAATCTCAGGGTTTTTCGAGAGAAGCGGACCATGCAAATACGTTCCGATGCAGTTTTTATACACGGCACCATCTTCACCCGATGTGTCGTTGTTTCCTTTTCCCGTTGCAGAGCACACCTTACCAAACGGCGTCATGCCTTCCCCAAGAACGGTTCGTCCCGCATGGTTTTCATATCCAATGATTGGTCGTGCCGCAAGAGATGATTCCAGGGCGATATTCTCAATCAAGCGGTCGTAACCCTTTTTCGGACGCAAGGTTTCGATATCAAGAATGCCAAGGCCTTCTACCTGCTCTTCGCCTAAATACCAGGTATTGCCAAGAATCTGATAGCCACCACAGATTGCCAGAAGGACTCCACCGTCCTCTACATACGCGGTCAGCTCATCTTTTAGTGAAAGGATCACGCTTGAGGCGAGTTTTTGCTCTCTGTCAGGCGCTCCTCCCAAAAAGACGATGTCGGCCGTGGAGAGATCAATCTGTTCACCATAATGAACAGGAATAATTTCTGCAGGAATGCCGCGCCATACACAACGATTGTAGAGAATACGCACGTTTCCGCCATCTCCATACAGATTAAGTAAATCAGGGAGAAGATGGACTATGCGAAGCGGTTTATTAAGCAAGAGGCCAGCCTGAGCTGCCGCGTCATTGTGACCCATTGCGCCCGTCACGCTTACTGCACCAACCACGCCTGCGCCTACTGGCCCATTCGTCTCAAGCACGCTTGAAGGAAATACTTCCGTTCCTTGCGCAACTTCATCAACCAGCTCTCTATCCTGCAGGGCTTCGAGAGATTCTTTCACTTCAGGGAGCGCCGTGTAGTTTGCAATGGCATACATCTTCCACTCCTGTGGAGTAGATAGCGCCTTGCTTACCATATCTTCTATTCCGTCAATAAGCGTTGCTTTGATTCCCGCGTGCTTTAGGCGAACCTGCAAATCGTTTTTACGGGTACCTCCCGCAAAAACCACAAGGTCTTTTTGCGTTGCCAACTCTTCGAAATCGCAATCCCAAATCCAGGAGATGTCATGGCCGTCTGCCTCGTTGTCGTTGATAAAAAAGCTGACGAATTTCTTTCCCGTATCCTGAGTAATAATCTTGAGATTCTGATTAAAACCGGTAGGATTTTTGGCCAAATTAAGCAAAAGTGAGCGGCCTTTAATTGAGAACTCTTGGAGGCGCCCGTTGTGAGGATTAAACGCACGCAAGCCTTCGCAGAAAACATCGTCTTCAACACCCATGCGGGAAGAAAGAACGTAAGCTGCCAACACGTTATAAATCATGTAGGTGCCCGTTTGGGAAAGCTCAATCTGGAGGCTGTGGGCGTCAGCTGGTTCGCCTGCCTGTTCTACTTCCCTCTGAATGCTGTCAGCCGGTGCGCCTGCTTGAGCGTTTTCACACTGTCCGCTCTCTGCCTGTTTGCTTCCTGAGCCACCCGTGTTCTGACCAGCAGAAGCAATCCTGAAAGAAATACCGTCTCCCAATTCAACGTCGTCAGCATAGAAATCCAACTCAGGCCTTGAAAAACCACACTCAGGGCAGACATAGCTTCCCAACTGGCCATATTGACGATACTCATATTCAAACATATGAGAACACGCCTGGCACATCTGAGCATCCGCTACCGTGTTCTGCTCAAGATGTAAATCTTGGCGAATACCAAATCCAATCTTGTTATTAGAAATCTGCGAAGCAATGAAAGCGCAGAGCGGATCATCAGCATTATAGATAAGAGTAGTCTGAGGAGATTTTTTCAATCCCGACACGATAGCATCCTGGATTCGGTCAATCTCTCCACACCTATCAAGCTGATCGCGAAAGAGGTTTAATAGCAACAAATACGCGGATTGTGTTTGAGGCAAGGTTTTTGCTGACCACAATTCGTCAGATTCAAATACGCCCCAATCAACTTCTCCTTTTGATTGAAGAAGCGTTGATGCAACACCCGATGCAAGATTTGCACCACTTCGGTTGCAGATAATCTTTTTACCCTGAGCTTCAAGGGTGTCAGCTACTAAGTTTGTCGTGGTAGTTTTTCCGTTGGTACCCACTATGAGGACTGAGCCTTCTTTCAAGGACGGTACCAAATGAGAAATAAGCTGAGGGTCAACCTTCATAGCAACCTTGCCAGGCAAGTTCGAAGCAGGACTATGAACAATAGTTTGTAAGCCCCAAGTGAGTGCTGCGCCCACTAACTGAGCTCCTGTTTTTCTCAGACCCATTATGCTTCTCCCTTTTACTGCCTTGAAGGTTTCCGAATAGTTGTAGCTATTCCTTTTATAAATAGGTTTACCTTTCCAGTATAAAAACCAATATTTCTATACGATTTCAAGCACAAAAAAAAGGGCTCCTTTTGAACTAAACCTCCAAACGGAAAAAGGACTAGAAACCTAAGTTTCTAGTCCCCTATTCGAAGTTCAGTTTACTTACAGAGCCCAAAAAAACTAGCAAAAAGCAAATAAGGAGCATTTTGTCTGCCACACCCGCGCACTCCTCAATTTGAGGCGCACAGAGCAGCACGCTCGAAGCTATTTGCCTTCACCTGTCTTACCAAATAAAGCCATTCTTCTTTGCTTCGAAGGTAAGCATGTCGCGATGATCAGGATGAGCAATGCTAATCAAAAGCTTTGCACGCTCATACATATCCTTATGCTGCAAGTTTACGCAACCATACTCGGTTACAACATACTGAATATCAGTACGAGCAGTAGTAACTACGCTACCAGGAGCAAGGATAGGAGCAATCTTTGATACGGGACCTTTCTTCGTGTTAGCAATAGAAGTAATAGCAATAATTGCCTTGCCATTCTTTGATGCAGTTGCGCCACGAATGAAGTCAACCTGACCGCCGGTACCAGAATACTGACGAGTACCAATGCTCTCTGCACAAACCTGACCAGTCAAATCAACCGAAACAGCTGAGTTAACGGAAACAAAATTGTCATTCTTGCGAATGAAATCAGGGTTGTTTACGTGAGAGTAAGGAGTGAACAACATGCCTGGATTGTGATCAATGAAGTCATACAAGTACTGCTGACCAGAAGCAAAACCAGCAACCGATACGCCTGGCAAGTAATTCTTGCGGCTATTGTCAATTACACCCATTTCCTGGAGCTTTGCCATAGCATCGTTAAACATTTCGGAATGAACACCCAAATGCTTGCGTGCCTTCAAACCTTCAGCAATTGCGTTTGCAATGGAACCAAAACCAAGCTGGATACAAGATCCATCAGGAATCAATTCGCAAATAATATTACCAACGGTGATCTCCTCAGGTGTTGGCTGCGCAATAGGAGCCTCAAACATAGGCTGATCAATCTCAACAAAGCCATCAATCTGAGAAACATGAAGATTGCGCTCTAAACCACATACCCATGGAGTACTTGGATTAATCTGAGCAAGAATCTTCTTTGCATTCTTAATGCCATCAGGACGGTCACCAACATGACCGATATTGCAATAGCCATGCTTATCTGGAGGAGTCATAGGAATAACAGCAACGTCAATGTCTCGGTCAGCTGCCAAATTCATGGTGCGATGTAAGTGAATTGGCGCATAAGAAACACTGTGATTAGTCATGCCGGTTCGTTCGTTACCTCCCGTAAAGTGGGTGTGATAACGAAGAGCACCTGGCTCTGGCTGAAAATCAAGATTAAGCGGACCGCTGGTGATACCACCGTATAAATCAATGTCTTTCAGACGGCCTTCTTTGATGCGATCAAGCATAGGGTTAATAATGCCGCGAGCAACCTCAAAGGTGCCCATAAAAACACTGGTACCATCAGGGATAAAGGTATCCAGAGCTTCATCAAGAGTCATCAGTTTACGCTGATATTCTTCTTCCCATCCCATTTTTTCCTCCAAAGTGCATTTTTTTTCAAAGCGTATTTAATATACCTACAAAAATACTCTCATCACCATACCACGAACTATGGTGCTTCATTAACCTATAGGGAAATGATATAGAAAAAATATGCTTCTTATATGGTTGTACCTATAACTTTATAGGGGTATTATTTTGAGTGCGTTCATACAAGGGGGAAGTACGCACTCAATATTCCACAAGTCGTTACCGGGGTTGAGATTGAATGATTACTGAACTGAAAGTAAATGAAGCTAACAAAAAGCTTTACTATGAAAAAGGCTACTGGACCAAGGAGACTCTCAATGATCTTTGGAACAAACGAGTAGCAGAACTGTCCGACAAAGAATATGTTCGTGACGACAAAGGCTCAGCTTTTACGTATGGAGAAATTGACGAAAAGGCTTCTAAGCTTGCTTCATGGCTTAAAGAAAAAGGCATCCAAAACGGTGACGTTGTTACCTTCCAAATGCCACCTTGGGCAGAATTCTGCATCGTATATGTAGCTTGCATTAAGGTTGGTGCTGTTTGCCATCCTTTGGCTCGCACTTTCAATGGTGATGACTTGCAGTACGTTATGAACGTTGTTGAGTCAAAAGCATTTATCTGCCCTACCTTTTTCTGGAAAACAGACTTCGAAGAGCAGATTCTTTCAATTGTTGACAATATCCCTTCGTTGAACCGTGAAGCAATTGCCGTATTTGATATTGTTGCTCCAGCTCACGATTGCATTACCGTTAACGAAATTCTTGATACGTACGAACCTTTCACTGAAGCACCAGGAAGCACTTCTGATGAAGTAGTTTTGATTCTTTCCACTTCTGGTACCACAGGCAGACCAAAGCAGGTTCTTATTGGCCATAACAATCTTCTCTTCAGTGAGAAGACCTTCATTAAGGGCCTTGACCTCACCTCTGATGACGTAATGTTTATGGGTGCTCCTCTCAACCACGCAACCGGCTTTAACCACGGCCTTATTACCCCACTTATTTTGGGTAGCAGGGTTGTTTTACAGGAAAAGTTCGAAGCTGAAAGCGCTATTGAATTGATGAATAAGTATGGCGTTACCTGGTCTATGGGCGCTACCCCATTCATCTTCGACTTGCTCAATGCTTGTGACGATAAGGGCTACAAATTCGAAACCTTGAAGTTGTGGGTATGCGGTGGCGCTCCTGTTCCTGGCTCCTTGGTTCAGCGCGCAGCAGGTCATGACATTGTTTTGTGCGAATGTTACGGCTCCACTGAAAGCTGTCCTCATCTTTTGGTTCCACCTTCGAAAGCTGCTGAATGGAACGGTGCTTGGTCAGGTATTCCTTGCGAAGGTATTGAAGTTAAGGTTGTTGATGACAAGGGCAACCCAGTACCTCCAGGAGTACAAGGAGAAGAAGCATCACGCGGACCTCACATGTTCTGCGGATACTACAAGAACCCTGAAGCAACCGCAAAAGAACTTGATGATGACGGTTGGTTCTACTCTGGTGACTTGTGCTACATGGACGAAGAAGGCCATGTTCGCATTAACGGCCGTAAGAAAGAGATTCTTATTCGTGGTGGCGAAAATATCTCCGCTAACGAAGTTGACTTCAACATCAACGGCTGTCCAGGCGTTGGCGATCACGCAACCGTAGGTTATCCAGATACTCGTCTTGGTGAACGCATCTGCACCTTCATTGTTCAGGTAGGCGATGTTGAGCCAACAATCGAGTCCATTTCTAACTACTTGGATTCCAAGGGTATTCCAAAGCGTC
>JBJEKV010000228.1:0-1942 GCA_051878815.1 Anaerotardibacter sp.
TAACCGTTTAAGAATTTGTTTGTATCATTTAAGCTACCACCAGTAACTTGAGAAGAACCAAGTAAACGTACAGCAGTATCTTCTAGAGCAGGAGGTACGATAAGCTTAGTAGCTTTCAATTGAATCAAGTTACCTGCTTCATCTTTCATTTCACGCATTGCTTTAATAGCGAGTTTTAAAGTAGCATCACTAAGTGCGCCAGTTACGATATTAGAAACAGTACCAGTCGCATTTAACATTGGGTGGTCAGCCGCAAAAAGTGGCTTGCCGTCATAACCGTTAACAGTGAAACCATTTTTGAAAAGTGAAGCCGCATCTTTTTCAACTTTAGCACGTCCAGAACGAGCCATAGCTTTAGGGAACTTTTCAAATTGACGGTATTGGTCGTCATCGTACATTTCTCGCGTTACCATGAAACCTTGAGTGAACGCATCATGGATGTAGCTACGCTCTAGACCTGGCTTTAATTGCTTGTAAGCCACTTCATCAATTTGAGTCGCACGCTTCGTCCAATCACCGAACGCCCCCATTCCCCAATCGACTTCACGTGCTTTAGTTGACGTTTCAACGTTATACACTTTAGGGAACTGTTCAGGCAGCTCATCATACGTTTCAAAGAAAATCTTACGTAATCCTGGTTCAAGTAATTTACCGAAATTCGCTTTACTAGTTACCTCAGCCGCCGTATAACCATGCGCATTTCCAGTGCCCGCAGTAATGTTAGGCTGAACTGGTGTAGCAAACATCTGAATATCAAATTTTAAGTTTTCCATCATCATTCTCCCTTGTAATCGTATTTTATTTATTGATCGCGCCACTTAATGTAATCCTCAGTTGACAATCCCATCATCTTAGCAACTCTTTGTTCGTCTGGACTAATAACAACTTCACTAACTTGTGGCGTGTTAGCAACAGCATTTTGGGAAATCAAGCTTGTACTAACATTGCTTGCTTCCAGCTCTTTCAGTAAGTCTGCTTTGATTTCAGCACGCAGGGCATTCATATCAATAGCAGGTGCTTGAGGTTGCGATTTCACGCTTAACAAGTAAGCATCCTCTAGATTCGTAATACCTTTTTCTTCAATAACTTGCGCTACTTTTTGCGAATCGAAGTCAGGGTATTTAGCCATCATTTGCTCAACTTCACGTTGAACCTTCAGGTTATTCAGCTCTGATTCAAGTTGTCTCATTTTCACCGCTTCAGGGGAGAGTTCAGGAGCACGCTCCGAGATACGCTGAGACATCTCAGGGTCTTTCTTTATTTCCTCCAACATTTTCAGTGCGTATTCCAACTCGTCACGCTGACTTTGAATCTCTTGCATTTTCTCAACGTACTCCGCTTGACGGAGATAACCGTTTTTAAATTCTTCAAGCTGGGCAGGCTCATATTCTTCATCGCCCAATTTTATTTTGGTAGGCAAGGTTTCATCTACGGGAGCAATTTCATCTACGATTGGTTCGACAACATCAGGCTCAACAATAGGTTGTGTCTCAGTTTCCAATACGGTTTCTTCTGGTTTATTTGCATCCTCAATCTCTTGTGCTTTCATTGCTCTATACTCTTCAATATTCACTCTACATTACCCCTTTCGTATTGTCAAAAAACTCCCAATATTCAGATAATTTATTGCAAATTAACCTTGACCTAACATTTTTAGAAGGTCAGGATTCTGCTCAGCCAACATCATTAACTCGTCATCTTCCAAGTTTTCCATTTCGCTAATCAGGTCATCTTCCAACGATGGTTGCGAACCTTCCGTGAATGACTCATCAGAAGAAGGGAGGTCGTTATAATCTTCAGGTCCTTGTGCTTGTTTACCTGCATCTGCAAAGCCACTGTTATACGCTTGCTCTTGAATTTTCATGCGTTCCTCATCTTTAGCACGTTTCTCACCGTCAGCATTATACTGTTGTCCAAGTTGCGCTACTTGTTGGGCAATGTG
>JBJEKV010000229.1:0-8393 GCA_051878815.1 Anaerotardibacter sp.
GATATATTGATTTGTTTTATGGATTTGGTCATTTGCCGCGTTTGACGGGTGAGCGGAGAGGGTACGGGCAGGGCGAAGCGTGCACAAAAAAGTCCTCCGCATGCATGAGCAAACGGAGGACTTATAGAAGATTTGCCTTGAGCGCTTGAGTGCTTGAGCATCTGAGTGAAAAGACTTCGACTTTTTGCGCCTAAGCCTTAAGCAATCGGAGCTTGTTCGTAATCAAGCTCCAATCAAGCAGCCTTGATTAGTCGCAAATCTCAACCAAGGTAATTTCGAAGTTCAAGTCTTTGCCAGCCATTTCGTGGTTCATGTCGAACACGATGTTTTCGGAGTCAAGACTTACTACCTTTGCTGGGAAAGGACGACCGCCAGGGCCCTGCAAGTAAACCGTTTCTCCAACAGGAAGATCTTCTGCGCCAGGGAGGTTTGCGATAGGAACAGTCTGAACCATTTCCTCGCTCCATTCACCATAAGCCTGAGCTGCTGGGATATGAACCTTTTTAGTTTCGCCCTGAGCCATCTCGTTTACTGCTGCGTCGAAACCTTCAATCATCTGACCAGCCATGCAGATAAACTCAAGTGGTTCACCGCGGTCAAAGCTGGAGTCAAACTTTGTGCCATCGTCAAAAGTGCCAATGTAGTGTGCGCGAACACGCTTTCCTTCATTGCTCATGTAGTTCACCTTTCAAAGTGTTATTTATTGTGTCCGTTCATTATAAGGAAACATAGGAAGAATAGGTTAGAAATGCCTATTCCTTTTGGAGTTATGCCGTTTAAATAGTAAGGATTGGTGCTGGGCAATCTTATATAGAAACCGCACTTAAAAAAGAGTAGACTTTTACAAATTATCAGTGTTTGTTGAACTGCGCGTAATGCTTTCGAAAAATAAAGCCTTGCACAGCGAAACAAAATGAAAAAGAAGGTGATTTTAATGGGATTAAAAGTTGGAATTGTTGGTGCAGCTGGCTATGCAGGGGCAGAACTGGTCCGACTTCTTTCCCGACATCCTGAGTTTGATCTTGTTTGCGTAACTTCAAATTCTGATAAAGGCCAGAAAGTAACGGACCTCTATCCAGCACTTCTTGATGTGTGTGATCTTACTTTCGAAAGCCATGATACTGAAAACTTGGCAAAATGTGACATTGTATTCATGGCAACTCCTCATACCGTTGCTATGGATATGGTTCCAAATTTGCTTAAGCGTTATACCGCTGTGTTTGATTTGTCTGCGGATTATCGTTTGGATGATGTTGAGACCTTTGAGCAATGGTACGCACCTCACACTTCTCCAGAGTTGTTGGAGATTCGTGCCTTTGGTTTGCCAGAGCTCTTCCCTCATGACTTGCACCAGATGAAGCATACCTACGATTCTGGTTATGAGACCTTGGTTGCCTGCGCAGGTTGCTATCCAACGGCAACTTCGCTTGCTGCTATGCCTGCAATTGATTTGACCGAAGGGGTAGTAGTTGTTGACGCTATCTCCGGCATTACTGGTGCTGGTCGTACGCCAAGCGCTCGTACTCATTTCTGCAGCGGCAATGAAAACTTCGAGGCATATGGCGTATCAAGCCACAGGCACACTCCTGAAATTGAGCAGATTTTGGGTCTCAAGGACCGCTTGGTATTTACCCCTCATCTTGCTCCTGCTTCACGAGGATTGCTCTCAACCGTAACCATGCGTTTGACTGACGAGGCATTCGAAAAGTATTCACTTGAGGACATTCACGCCCGCTATGTTGAAAAATATAACGAAAATTCCTGCCCATTTGTTAAGGTGCTTCCTTTAGGACAGCAGCCTAAGACTTCTTCGGTAGTAGGAACGAATTTTGCTCATATTGGCCTTGCAATGCATAAGCCAACTAAGTCTTTGATTGCAACCTGCGCAATTGATAACTTGTTGAAGGGTGCTGCAGGTCAGGCACTTCAGTGTGCAAACTTGGTATGCGGTTTCCCTCAGACACTTGGTCTTGAGGCAACGGGAACAGCAATTTAGCGTCAGCCACGAAAAGAAGCACGTTTTCGCCGCGCTTCTTTTCTTTATGAGATAAAGGATTAATCATGGAAGTAACTTACGAAACCATTGTTGATGGCAACGTGTGCTCCGCGAAAGGTTTTAAGGCGGGAGGCATTCACGCAGGCTTTAGGGCTGAACCAACGCGTCTTGACGTGGCGTTGGTAGAAGCTGATGAGCTTTGCCCTGCAGCAGCAACCTTTACTAAAAATGTGTTCTGCGCAGCTCCGGTCATCGTTTCCAAAGAGCACCTCGACAACGTAAACTATGGTTTTGCTCGTGCGGTAGTAATTAATTCTGGTACCGCAAATGCTGCAACCGGCTACATTGGCCTTGAGGCTTCTAGGGAAACCTGCGCTATTGTTGCTGACTCGGTTGGTTGTGCTCAGGAAGATGTTCTTGTTGCATCAACCGGCGTTATCGGTCAGCTTCTCAAAACCGACCCATTCAAAACAGCAATTCCTCAGCTTCACGAAACACTCAGTGCTGAGCGCGGACATGAAGCAGCACGCGCAATTATGACTACCGATACCGTGCCAAAAGAAGAGGCACTTCGCTATGAAACTCAGGATCCAACGTATCAGGGTGCAACATTCACCATTGGTGGTATGTGTAAGGGTGCGGGCATGATTATGCCAAATATGGCAACTATGATTGCGGTGCTCACCACTGACGCTCCAGTTTCTGCAAAAGCACTCCACACCGCACTTGTTGAGGCAGTAAACGTAAGTTTCAATAAGGTAACGGTTGATGGCGACACTTCAACTAATGACTCCTGCTTTATCTTCGCTTCCGGTAAAGCTGCGCAAGCGGGCGCTCCTTTGATTGAAGAGGGAAGTGTTGCGTACGAAGAATTCGCGGAAGGCCTAAAGCAGGTTGCTCAAAAGATGGCACGCAAGATGGCTTCTGACGGTGAAGGCGCAACCAAGCTCGTAACCGTTAAGGTTAGCGGCGCACTTAACGACGAAGAGGCAGAACTTGCCGCAAGAACGGTTGCAAATTCTCCTTTGGTGAAAACTGCAATTTATGGCCACGATGCAAATTGGGGTAGAATTGCGGGTGCTTTAGGCAGGTCAGGTGCAACTTTTAAGCAGGAAAACGTTTCTATTGATATCATGGGCATTCCTGTTTGTCGTGATGGTTTGACCGTAGAATTTAGCGAAGAGGAAGCTCTGCGACGATTCGAACTCCCTGAAATTGTTTTAGAGGCAAATTTGGGCGAGGGCAACGGTCAGGCTACTATGTGGACCTGCGATTTCTCTCACGACTATGTATCAATTAATGGAGACTATAGATCATGAAATATGCGAAAGATACGGGAAGAACTCTTGACCCCATCACCGCGGATGTCTTAACAGATGCCTTCCCTTGGATAAAGAATATTACCGGTAAAACCGTAGTAATTAAATACGGTGGCGCTGCAATGATTGATAATGAGTTGCGCGATGCTGTTATGAGCGACATCGTCATGCTCAAGATTATGGGCGTAAATCCCGTAATCGTTCATGGCGGTGGCCATGCTATCAACAAGAACATGGAAGTCTTTAAGATTCCTTTCTCTTTCGAAAATGGTCAGCGTGTTACTTCTGAAGAGGCAATGGAAGTAGTAAAGATGACCTTGGTGGGCAAGGTTAATGAAGAGCTTGTTCGCTCCATGAACACTCATGGCAACTTGGCTGTTGGTTTGAATGGTTCTGATGCGGGTACTATCATTTCGAAAAACATTGACCCAGAACTCGGACGAGTAGGCTGCGTTAAGGAAGTAAACGCAGATCTCATCAACACGCTGATTGCCGCAGATTATGTGCCAATCATTGCGTCAGTTGGCCTTGGAACTGACGGCGGCTCGTACAACATTAATGCTGACATTGCTGCAGGCTCTATTGCAGGCGCAATTGGTGCTCACAAGATTCTTTTCTTGACTGACGTTGATGGTTATTACGAAGATTTCGAAGACAAATCTTCGCTTGTTTCTAATATGACACTCGATGAGGCTCGAGAATTGGTTGAGTCAGGTAAGGCTGCATCAGGCATGATTCCAAAGTTGAACTCTTGTATTCACGCTTTGGAAAACGGCGTTTTCCGCGCACACATTGTAAACGGAACCACTCCTCATGCAATCTTGCTTGAGCTTCTTACCTCCGCAGGTGTTGGTACCGTAATTCACGCAACTGATGAAGCTTGTTTGTACGATACTCATCCTTTAGGAATTTTGGCTTCTCGTTTAATCGAAAACCTTTAGAATATCCGGAAACTCGTGAAAGGAATTCTCCATGGGATTTAATGAAACTAAAAAACTTGAACAGCGTTTTGTAATGAACACCTATGCACGCAAACAGGTTATGTTTGTTGAGGGCAAGGGCATGGAATTAAAAGACGACTGTGGCAATACATACTTAGACTTCATTGCAGGTATTGGTGCTGACTCTTTGGGTCATTGTCATCCTGCCGTAACAAAGGCTATCAAGGAGCAGGCTGATAAGCTTATCCATGTAAGCAATTATTACTATATTGAGCATCGTGCTGAAGTAGCAGAGATGATCTCTAACATGCTTAACGAATGCGTGCCAGGATTCTTCCGTGCTCCATGGCCTGTATTCTTTGGCAATTCTGGTGCTGAAGCTAACGAATGCGCTATTAAGTTGGCTCGTTTATTCCAGCGCAAGATTAACCAGAATCCTAATGCTCAGACTATCATCACCTTTGATGGCAGCTTCCATGGCCGCACTCTTGCTACCCTTGCTGCAACGGCTCAGCCAGCAAAGCAGGAAGCATTCCAGCCTTTGCCTCAGGGCTTCATGAGCGTTCCAATGAACGACTTGGAAGCTATGCGTAAGGCGCTCTTCGAAAACATGGGCACCATTGCTGCAATCATGATTGAGCCAATCCAGGGTGAAGGCGGCGTAAAGCCTTGCGACGGTGACTATATGTTCGAGGTTTGCAAGCTGGCTCGCCAGATGGGCGTTTTGATTATTGCTGACGAAGTTCAGACTGGTTTTTATCGCTGCGGCGAAAACCCATTCATGTTCCAGAATCTTGGCATTACTCCTGACATCATTACTATGGCAAAGGGCATTGCTTCTGGTTTCCCAATGGGTGCATGCGCTGCTCGTATTGAAGTAGCAGAAGCATTTGGCCCTGGTGATCATGGTACAACCTTCGGTGGTTCTAACTTGGCAATGGCTGCTGCACACGCAACCTTGTCTACCTTGAACAAGGGCGCATATGACACTCGTGTAACTGAGACTGGTGACTACTTCGCTGAGAAGCTCTCCCAGTTGGAGGACGTTGTTGAGGTTCGCGGAAGCGGCTTGATGATTGGCGTAGACTTGAAGGATGACTTGGATGCTCATCGTGTAGTTGAGGAAGCATTGGGTGAAGGCTTCGTTATCAATGCAACTGGTCCTCACACCTTGCGTTTCCTTCCTCCATTGATTTGCGAGACCTATCATATTGACCAGCTCATTGACGCGCTTCCTGAAATTTTCGAAGAAGCACGCGAAGAAGATTAAAGGAACGCTAACTTTACTCTTTTTTAATGCAGAGCATAAAAGAATGATTTACTATTACTAGGTTACTGTACTTGACTAAAGAAGTGAAAGAATACTAAAGCCAAAGAAAGGTATAACGATGGCAAAAGATAAATGTGTTCTTGCATACTCTGGTGGTCTTGACACCTCTGTATGCATCAAATGGCTCCAGGAAGAAAAAGGCCTTGACGTAATTGCAGTCGTTGGCGAAGTTGGCCAGGAGCATGACGGTCTTGAGGCTGTTAAGGCTAAGGCTTTGCGCACCGGTGCTCTTGAGTGCTACGTTCTTGATATGCGTGAAGTTTTCGTTAACGAATACTTGGACAAGGCTCTTGCTGCAAACGCAATGTTTGAGCAGAAGTATCCTTTGGTATCTGCACTTTCTCGTCCGCTTATTTCTAAGCACTTGGTTGAGATTGCTCACAAGACGGGAGCAAAGTACATTGCTCATGGCTGCACCGGTAAGGGCAACGACCAGGTTCGTTTTGAGACTTCTATCAAGGCTCTCGATCCAGACATTGAGATCATCGCTCCTGTTCGCGAGTGGGATCTTAAGACCCGTAATGAGGAAATGGACTGGGCGGCTGCTCACGGCGTAGAGGTTCCAACTTCTAAGGAAAATCCTTACTCTATTGACGACAACCTTTGGGGTCGCGCAATTGAGTGTGGCGTTTTGGAGAACCCATGGAACATGCCTCCAGCAGACATCTACACCATGACTACTCACCCAGAAGAGGCTCCTGACCAGGCAACTTTCGTAGAGGTTTCCTTCAACGCAGGTATTCCTTGTGCTCTTGATGGCGAAGAGATGTCTTACTGGCAGATCATCGAAAAGATGAACGTGATTGCTGGTTCTAACGGTTATGGCCGTATCGACATGATTGAAAACCGCATGATTGGTGTTAAGAGCCGTGAATGCTACGAAGCTCCAGGCGCTCTTGCTCTTATTACTGCTCATCGTGCTTTGGAAGAGATGTGCCTCGAGCGCGAAGTAATGCGCTATAAGTATCACGTAGAGCTTGACTGGGCAACTCTTGTTTACAATGGCCAGTGGTTCAGCCCACTCAAGGCAGCTTTTGATGCATTCTTGAAGCAGACTCAGAAGTGCGTAACTGGCACTATTCGCTTGAAGTTCTACAAGGGCACTTGCACTGTAGTTGGCCGCAAGTCTGACTTCTCCTTGTATGATTACGGTTTGGCAACGTATGACTCTGCAGACACCTTCAATCATGCATCTGCTAAGGGCTTCATTGACCTTTACAGCTTGAGCACCACTACTTGGTCTGCAAATCGTCGTTCTCAGGGCGTAACTGACGGCCAGTAATTGCAGGCTGTACAGAATTTGTAAGACTGTGAAGAATTTACAGCCCTGCGCAATACTTGTGCGGGGCTGTGTATGTTTATACAGTGATTTAACACTGAATAGGGATTCGGGAGATTATTTATGGCTTTGTGGTCTGGTCGTTTTGAACAGGGAGTAAGCGAATTTACTCAAGAATTTGGCGCTTCTTTGATGGTAGACAAGGCAATGTATCATCAGGATATTGCTGGTTCTTGCGCTCATGCACGTATGCTTGCTGCTCAGGGCGTTATTTCTGAGGAAGACGCAAACAAGATTGTTGCTGGTTTGGCAGAAATCGAAAAGCAAATTGATGCGGGAGAGTTTGAGTTCGACATCAATAATGAAGACATTCATATGTCAATCGAAAAGGTTCTCACCGAAAATATCGGTGACGCGGGTGCACGCCTCCATACGGGAAGAAGCCGCAATGACCAGGTTTGCACTGATACTCGTTTGTACGCTAAAGAGCTTGCCCGCGAATTACTCCAGGTAAATATTGCGTTGCGTAGCGCACTTATGGGTGCTGCAAAGAAGTACTTCGGCGTTATTCTCCCTGGTTATACACACTTGCAGCATGCTCAGCCAGTGCTTCTTTCTCACCATTTCATGGCATATTACTGGATGTTCACTCGTGACTTCCAGCGCCTCTCCGATGCGTTTGCTGCAGCAGACATGAATCCGTTGGGTTGTGCTGCACTTGCCGGTACTACGTATCCACTTAATCGTGAGCAGACTACCGAAGACTTAGGATTCTCTGCTATGATTCCTAACTCTCTTGATGCGGTATCTGATCGTGACTTCTTGCTTGATTTGAACTATGCCTGCAGTGTTTCCATGATTCATCTTTCTCGTTTGTGCGAAGAGATTATTTTGTGGTCCACATCTGAATTCGGCTTCATCACCTTGTCTGACGCCTATTCAACCGGCTCTTCAATCATGCCTCAGAAGAAGAACCCTGACTTCGCTGAGCTTATTCGTGGTAAGAGTGGCCGCGTAATTGGTGACTTGGTTTCTCTCCTTATCACACTCAAAGGCCTGCCTCTTGCTTACAACAAGGACCTTCAGGAAGACAAAGAAGGCGCATTCGACGCAGCAAAGACTTTGTATGATTGCTGCATTTGCATGGAGGGCATGATTGACACCATGAAGGTGAACGAAGATGCTATGCGTGCTCAGGCAAAGAAGGGCTATCTTGCTGCAACCGACGTTGCTGACTATCTTGCTAAAAAGGGCATGCCATTCCGCAACGCTCATGAGGTTGTTGGTCATCTTGTTTTGCTCTGCGATAAGCGCGGATGCGACTTGGACGATTTGTCCTTGGAGGATTTCCAGAACGAGAGCGATCTTTTCGAAGCTGATATTACCGAATGTTTGGATTTGGAATCTATTGTTGCAGCTCGCACTACCTATGGCGGAACGGGCCACAGTGCAGTAGAAGAGCAGATGGAATTGGCCGCAGGCCAGCTTGAACAGGATAAAATTACCCTCGAAAATATGTAGGTCTTCC
>JBJEKV010000230.1:0-1939 GCA_051878815.1 Anaerotardibacter sp.
TATTTACATACTCTATCTATTGCACCCCTGGTGTAATTTGTTCATGCCTTGTTAATCAAGGCATTTTTTATGCCTATTCTGTCAATTTCTATTAGAAAGGAACCTCCATGATTGAAGTCATCGTGGCTGCTTTAGTTGCAATCATTGTAGGTTTCCTCATCGGCTATTATTTAATGCAGCAAGTTCAGAAAAAGCAGATTCAGCAGAAGACTGATGATGCTAACTCTGTTTTGAATGAAGCTAAACGTGAAGCTGAAAGCATGAAACGCGAAGCTGAGAGCATGAAGCGTGAAGCTTTAGTTGAAGCAAAAGATGAGGCACTGAAGATTAAGCAATCTCAAGAAGAAGAGCACAAAGAACGCATGCGCGAAGTTCGTTCTGCAGAAGAACGCATCAACAAGCGTGAGCAGAATCTTGATCGCCGTAGTGACAGTCTTGACCAGCGTGAACATCAAGTTTCCTCTTTACAGGGATCCCTTGATCGCAAGCAGAGAGATTTGCAGAAGCAGGAAAAGAGCATCGCTGCTCGTCTTGAAGAAGTTGCTGGCTTAACCGCTGAAGAAGCTAAGGTTGAGTTGCTTGACGGCTTACGTGATGAAGTTGCCGTCGAGTCTGCTGCTATTATTCGTGATTCTGAGCAGCGCACCAAAGCTGAAGCTGATAAGAAGGCTCGTGAGATTTTGGCAGTTGCTATCCAGCGTCTTGCTGCAGACCAAACTGCTCAAATCACTGTTTCTACTATTCACATTCCTTCTGACGACCTTAAGGGTCGCATCATTGGTCGTGAAGGCCGCAACATCCGTTCTTTCGAACAGATTACTGGTACTAACCTCATTATTGATGACACTCCAGAGTGCGTAACCATCTCTTCTCATGATCCAGTTCGCCGTGAAATCGCAAGCGTTACTATGGAGAATTTGATTGCAGACGGTCGTATCCATCCTGCACGTATTGAAGAGATGTTTAACAAAGCATCTAAGTACGTAAATCAGCAGATTATTGAAGCAGCTGAACAGGCTACCTTTGATACCGGTATCTATGATTTACATTCAGAACTCGTAAAAACCTTGGGTCGACTTCGTTATCGTACCTCTTATGGTCAGAATGTTCTCAACCATTCCTTAGAGGTAGCATATCTTTGCGGAATTATGGCTTCCGAGCTTGGCTTGGATCCTATTCCAGCAAAGCGCGCAGGTCTTTTGCACGACCTTGGTAAAGCGGTTGACCACGAAATCGAAGGTTCTCATGCGGTAATCGGTGCTGACTTAGCTCGTCGTTTTGGTGAAGAGCCAATTATTGTTCACGCTATTGAAGCTCACCACAACGACGTTGAGCCTAACTCCGTTTTGGACGTTTTGGTTCAGGCTGCAGACGCTATTTCTGCTGCTCGTCCTGGCGCTCGTAAGGAAAACCTTGAAACCTACATTAAGCGTCTTGAGAAGCTTGAAGAAATTGCAAACTCTTACGAAGGCGTTGAGCGCACTCATGCAATTCAGGCAGGTAGAGAAGTTCGCGTTATTGTAACTCCTGATATTGTTGATGAAGCACGTACTACCGTTTTGGCTCATGACATTGCTCGTCAGATCCAGAATGAAACCAAATATCCTGGTGAAGTAAAGGTTGTTGTTATTCGCGAAACTCGCTCTGTTGATTACGCTCGCTAATCTTTATTGCTATGACTAAGGATTCTTTAAGACACTTTATTGAAGAAGTAACTGATGGAAGCCATCTCCGAGTTCAAGATGATCTTGGGGATGGCTTTGTTCGTCTTAAAGCTGCCGAAGCGCAAAGAAGACAAGCAAAGCAAGACATCAGATCCTTTGAAGATGTCATTATTGAAATGCTGCGAAATGCGCGTGATGCTCATGCGTCGGTGATTTTTGTTGCAACCTGGAAAGAAGGAACAACCCGCTATCTTTCTATGATTGATAATGGTGAC
>JBJEKV010000231.1:0-34604 GCA_051878815.1 Anaerotardibacter sp.
CTTGCCCTAAACGTTGTTTCTCTTACGTGCGAAATGATGCTTTTTGGCGCATCGTTTGGCTCAATTTCTGACAACCTTATTTTGGCCGCTGCTCAAATTGCGTTGTCTTCCTACTTGAATCCTTCTTTAGCTCGTGAGCAGATGCTCAAGCGAGAGTTGAGGAAGTTGGACAACCAAACTCATTATCGTTTAGGAACGCTTGGTTTGGCTGACCCTGGTAAGGGATTCATTCGTCTTGACTTCTTTAATGTCTTTTGGACCTTCATTGTTGCAAGTTTCCTTGGTCTTTTGGTAGAGATTGCCTTCCATATGATTGTGGTTGATCCGGGTGTTTATCAGGATCGTGCGGGCATTCTTTTCGGTCCGTTTAGTCCTATTTACGGCGTGGGCGCTGTTCTCATGACCATTGCGCTCAATCGCATTAAAGAATGCAACTTGGTTATCATTTTTGTGGTGTGCACCATTATTGGTGGTAGTTTCGAGTTTTTCGTAAGTTGGTTTATGGAAACTGCGTTCGGTGCCGTTGCGTGGGATTATCATGGCGAATTCTTGGGTGACTTACTTGGTGGTAGAACCTGCCTGAAGTTTGCATCTATGTTCGGCATCTTGGGTTGCGTATGGATCAAGATTTTCTTACCAGCCTTGTTGAAACTCATCAACAAGATTCCGCTCGGTTTGCGTTACGGCGGCACTATCCTCTGTGCTGCTTTAATGTTGGTTAACGCTTTGATGACCTTCCAGGCATTGGATAACTGGAGCGAACGTCTTGCAGGCAATGAGCCATCTACTCCAGTGGAGAAGTTCTATGCGGAGACCTTCGACGATGAGTTCATGGCGAAGAGATTTGAGTCTATGACTATTAATCCAGAGAATTCTGTCCGCGCGTAAGGGACACCTTTCGCTTTCGCGCATGAGTGTGTAGCGTGCAGGGCGTCTACGTGCTTGCTTAAGCTCTCTATTCCAAACGTCAATCATGCAAAGAGAGCCTCTTTTGCCACTTATCAAAAACCTCTGCAAAGTCTTCTATAACGCTTTCTTTAGGGCAGTTTCAATACGGCTAAAGTGAAGGAATTCGCCCGACTGATTAATCTCTTCAATCTCTTCCCATGTTGCCATCTTGCAATCGATAGCTTCTTCTTTGCGAAGAACTACTTCATCAAGAGAGAAATCGAAAACGAACAGATAGATATCATTGAAGTAGTTGTCGCCACTTTCAGGAGCTGTGTTTTGATAGCTGTAAATAACGGAGCCTTCCTTGTTGGAAATGTCTAGACCAACTTCTTCTTTTACTTCGCGAACAACTGCTTGCAAAGAGGTTTCTCCTGCCAGCGCACCACCGCCTGATACTTCCCACCAGCCAGCAGCCCATTTCTTGTCTAATGCACGACGGGTAATGAGGAATTTTCCTTCGGTATTTTGGAGCAGTGCAGTAACGTAGAGCTGGTACTGATCTTCGTTAAGCTTTTGATTCTTTCTATCAATTTGTTCGCCCGTTTTATTTCGATGCTTGTCGTAGACATCAATATATTCGGTCATTGAGTTACTCCTTTGATACCCGGTAGGTGCACGGAGTTCATTGTACTGTATTGGTCAATGGGGGAGGGCTTTAGGTTGGGTCGCAATTTTGAGGTGGTCGCACTTTTGAGGTGGTTACGATTTTGAGATGGCAGACTCTTTCATTTACCCAAGATCTTTCTTGAGCTTAAGTATGAAAATCGTGTTTAGATTCGCCGAATAGATTATGTTGATTAGCTTGCGAAACTTGAATTGATTTTATACGGGGCATATAGTTTAGACCCTAAACCATATCAGCGTATATCTTTGAATTCGTCGCGTTTCCAACGCGTTTTTGTTTGTTTGGATGAGGAGTAGCAGTTGAGACTTTTTCGGTACTTATTACAGCATAAAATAGCGCTTGCGCTCGTGTTTTGTTTGCTCGTTGTTCAAGTAGTTGCCGATCTCTCACTTCCAAACTTTACTGCCGATATCGTAAATGTGGGCATTCAGCAGGGTGGCATCGAAGAGGTTTCTACTACAAAGTTGTCCCAGGATACGTACGACACCATTGATCAGACCCTCCAAGGCGAAGATAAAGAACTTTTCTGTGAAAGCTATTCTTATGACCAGCAGGAAGGCTGCTATGTTCTAACTCAGACGGGGCTTAATCACAGAGATCAGCTTAGCGAAGCTATGACGTTGGGCATGATTCTTGCTAACACCGATCCCGAAGTTCTTGCGCAGTTTGCATCAAGTGAAGAACTTTCCTCTTCGCCAAACGAAAACATTCTTGAGCAGCAGGGATTAGTAGCTGCTCAGAAGGAATATGAGAAGCTCGGCCAGGACACTACTGCTATCCAAATGGATTATTTGGTACGAACCGGTTTGCTTATGCTTGGCCTGGCATGCGTGTCGATGTTGGTAAGCATTTTGATTGGCTTTATTGCGTCCAGAACGGGCACCAAAATTGGGCGAAAGCTGCGCGAGCAATTCTTTACGCAGGTTGTTTCATTCTCCGATGCGGAAATCAACTCGTTTAGTGCGGCTTCTTTGATTACGCGCGGAACAAACGACATCCAGCTTATCCAAATGGTATGTATTATGCTCCAGCGCATGGTTTTGTATGCGCCAATCATGGCAGTTGGCGGAATCATAATGGTTGCTCAGCGCACCATGTCCATGTGGTGGGTTGTTGGCTTGGCGGTTCTTGCCGTGTTTGCGGTCATCATTGTGTTGATGGCGTTTACTATGCCGAAGTTCAAAATCATGCAGAGCTTGATTGATAAGGTTAACTTAGTTGCGCGCGAACAGCTTACGGGCATTTCTGTTGTTCGTGCGTTTGGTAGAGAAACGTATGAGGAGAATCGTTTCGAAAAAGCGAATACTCACTTGATGAAAACGCAGTTGTTTACCAACCGTGCTATGTCTTTGATGATGCCAGCAATGATGCTCGTCATGAATGCGGTCAGCGTATTGATTGTGTGGGTAGGCGCTGATTTCGTTGATCAGGGTGCAATCCAAACAGGTGATCTTATTGCACTCATTACGTATTCCATGCTCATTGTTATGAGCTTCCTCATGATTGGTATGGTTGCCGTATTCTTGCCTCGCGCAAGTGTTGCAGCTGGTCGTATTGACGAAGTTATCGCAACTAAGCCAAGCATTGTGGATTCTGAGAATGCACATAGTGGACGCTCTGCCTCTACGGGTGTTTCTATCGAATTCGATCATGTAAGTTTTTCATACGACCAGAGCTCGGATATGGTTCTCGAAGACATCACATTCACGGCCGAAGCAGGAAAAACTACCGCTATTGTGGGCCCAACTGGTTCAGGCAAGTCCACCATCATCAAACTCATCGAGCGTTTCTACGATGTAAGTAAGGGCGCCATTTTGGTTAACGGTGTGGATCTTCGTCAGATTCCTCTTAAAGAATTGCGAGACCTTTTTGGTTACGTGCCTCAGAAGGCATTCCTCTTTACGGGCACAATCGACTCAAACGTGTCATACGCGGGCGCGGTAACGGACGAGCAAAAGAATCGTGCGCTTGCAATTGCGCAGGCAAAAGAGTTTGTTGACGAAAAGGAAGAGGGAATCAACTCGCCTATTAGTCAGGGCGGCACCAACGTTTCGGGTGGCCAGCGTCAGCGTTTGGCTATTGCGCGTGCGTTGGCGAGTGACGCTCAAGGCTTCCTTTTTGATGACTCGTTTAGTGCGCTCGATTATAAAACTGATGCGCGTTTGCGCACCGATCTTGCCCAAAACATGAAGGGCAAAACGGTGTTTATCGTAGCTCAGCGTATTGCCACCATTATGAATGCAGACCATATTGTGGTAATTGATGAAGGGCGCGTGGTGGGCCAGGGAACCCATCGCCAGTTGTTAGAGTCTTGCCAGACGTATAGAGAAATTGCGCTCTCACAGCTTTCAGAAGAGGAGTTGTTTGGCGCCTCGATGACTGACGAACGCGCGGTGGACGAACGAACGGCGGACCAACGCGCGGCAGACCAACGCACAGCGGACGGTCATTTGATCAACGAGCATTTTTTGGAAAGTGATCCTGTAGGTGAAGAGGCGTATGCTGCCACTCCAGAAGCACTTCCTTCGAAAGGAGGTGAGTGCTAATGGCGCACGGAATGCCAGGACCAGGCCCTAAACGAGGACCACACGGACCAAGACCTCATGGACCAGGAGGACCTCACGGATTTGCTGGGGGAGAAAAAGCAAAAGACTTCAAGGGAACCATGCTTAAACTGCTCAAGTACCTGGGCGTTTTCAAAGTGTCCCTTGTGTTTGTGGTGATTTTTGCAATTGGCTCAACGCTGTTTAATATCATTGGCCCAAAGGTTTTGTCGGAAGCAACTACTGAGCTTTTCAACGGTATTGTGGCGAAAATTAATGGAACGGGAGGCATTAATTATGATGCCATTGGTTTCATTTTGCTCTGTGCGCTTGGTTTGTACTTACTCTCAAGCCTCTGTTCTTTCGTGCAGTCGTGGCTTGTTTCCAATGTTTCGCAGCGTACGTGTTATCGTATGCGTCAGGACATTGCGGAGAAAATCAATCGAATGCCATACGGCTACTTCGAAAAGAGCACCATTGGCGATACTTTATCACGCATCACTAATGACGTTGACACCTTCGGCCAAAGCCTCAACCAAGGTTTAGTAACGCTTATTACCTCGGTCACTACGCTTATTGGCGTTTTGATCATGATGCTCTCAATCAATGTGCCAATGACCATCATTGCGCTTCTTACGATTCCGCTTGCACTCATTTTGACGAAGGTGGTAGTAAGTCATTCGCAAAAATACTTTAAACAGCAGCAAAGCACCTTGGGTGAAATTAATACTATTGTCGAAGAGACGTTCAGTGGTCATGCGTTGGTAAGGGCTTACAACCAAGAAGATGCCGTAATCGAAAAGTTTGTTGAGACAAACAACAAGCTTTACAACGTTGGCTGGCGTGCTCAGTTCTTGAGTGGCTTGATGCAGCCAGTGATGGCGTTTGTAGGAAATCTTGGCTATGTGGCGGTGGCAATTTCGGGTGCCTTCTTTGCAACGCAGGGAATCATTACGGTTGGTGATATCCAGGCATTTATTCAGTACGTGAAGAATTTCACGCAGCCACTAACCCAGCTTGCTCAGGTAGCAAATACCTTCCAGCAGATGGCAGCTGCTATTGAGCGCATCTTTGAATTCTTGGATGAGCCAGAAGAGTCTAAAGAAATTGAAAAGGTAGACGCAAGTCTCATCAATGGAGAGGTTCTCTTTAAGGATGTTTCGTTTGGCTATGAAGAGGATAAGGTCATCATCCACAACTTCAATGCACACGTCGAAAAAGGCCAGACCGTAGCCTTGGTAGGTCCTACTGGAGCAGGAAAGACCACCATTGTTAAGTTGCTCATGCGTTTTTATGACGTGAACAGTGGCTCAATTATGCTTGGTGGGGAAGACATTCGAAACTTTACGCGTGGCCAAGTGCGAGATTCGTTCTGTATGGTTTTACAGGATACCTGGTTGTTCAAGGGAACTATTCGCGAAAATATTCGCTATGGCAGACTTGATGCAACGGATGAAGAAATTGAGCAGGCAGCAAAAGATGCGTTCGCTCATCACTTTATTACAACTTTGCCAGGAGGCTACGACTTCTGCATCAATGAGGATGCAAGTAATATCAGTCAGGGCCAGCGTCAGTTGCTCACTATTGCGCGTGCAATTTTGGCAAACCATTCGATGATGATTTTGGACGAAGCAACCAGTTCGGTTGATACGCTTACTGAAGAGCGTATCCAGCGTGCACTTGATAGGCTTATGGAGAATAAGACCAGCTTTGTTATTGCTCACCGATTAAGTACTGTCCGAAATGCCGATTTGATTCTTGTTATCAAAGATGGTGATATTGTTGAGCAAGGAAACCATCAAGAGCTTCTGAGCAAAAATGGCTTTTATGCTGAGCTCTATAATTCTCAGTTTGATAATTGTAGCTAGCGTTCGGTAAGGACCATCAAAGTCCGCAAAGTAATTTACGCCACGGAGTAGTTTCGGCATGGGCCTAATTACGCAGAGGTGCCGTTGTGGTAAGAGGCACAATTGCGTAGAGGTACAGGCATGACAAGACGCGCTTAATTGTGCGGAGATGCTGGTATGGCACGCCGCGTATGGTTGCGCAGAGGAACGGCTACGGTAAAAGCCAAACAAGAAAGGATCCCGTATGATTTTGATGACCTATCTTCGCGAGACTCAAGGTCGTGAAACGGCCGAAGTTGCGGCATGCGCAAACCTTCCTCAAAACATCATGTCTTTTGCCGAGCATAGAGGCCAAATCTTAACCGACGCTCAAACGGAAGCTATCGCAAAAGCGCTTGGGTATGAAGGCAATCCTGCAGATTTGTATCAGGAAGTTGAAGAAGAAAAAGCAGCTGCGCTCAACGTAGAACCATGGGTTCCAACCGCTCGCGGCAAACTTGACTCAGAATAATAAAAATAGCCAGGCTTTTTCAATTCTGTAACGCGCAATCTAGAGATAAATAGCTAGAATAAAACCAAATTTTTTCTCACTCACTTTTTAACCACACGATATTAGCGAGTTTTCGCAGGTTATAGCGTCTTTTATGGGAAGAGACCATGGACACATTAAGTTTATACATAGGGCTTTCTGCTATAGCACTGCTTGTTGATGTCGTTTTATTCGTTGTTGCAATCAGGAAAAAGGATTATAAGGGCAAAGCGCTGGCCTGCCTGTTGTTTGCGGCTGTTTGCGTTGCGCTTTTCTACCTCTTAAGTATTCTGGCGCCTGATTACCTCAGCATGTCGTTCTTCAGTAGTTTCTACTTTATCTCGGTAGACTTTGTGGCGGCATCGCTTCTGGTATTCTGTTGTATCTTCATGGATACCATTAATAAGAAATGGAATAAAGTGTTCCTGGTGCTGGCGTGCGCCTACATGATTTTCGATATCTGCCTGCTTTTGATTAATCCTGTTATGGAGATATCCGTAACCTACGCCTATAGCGAAACGGCATTTACTCACTGGCGTTATGTTCCGCTCTTTCCTTTCGAAGTTCATTTGGCCCTGTGCTACTGCTTTGTAGGCATGACCCTGCTTAACTATTTCTACAAGATTCTGACTACGCCACGCGTTTATCGTGCGCGTTATACCATCGTTATTGCAGGCACGATTGCGGTTGTTGCTATGAATGCAATCTTCCTCTATCTTCCGGAAAAAGGTTTGCCGGACTTCTCGGTGCTCTTCTATTCCGTGGTAGGTGTGTTGTTTTATGGCAGCACGTATCGTATGGGTAATCGAGGCATGCTTACTCATACACGCCAAATGATTATCGAAGAACTGGGCCATCCCGTTGTTTTGTTTGACTATGAGAACCTCTACTCAACCAGCAACAAGAGTGCCGATATCCTGCTTCCTCGCGAAGGCGTTGATCAATCTTACACTTTGCGAAAGTTCTTGATTCGCAATGATTTTGATCCTGATTACGAAACTGCCACCCTTGACTCGTCCTTCCAGTGGCGTGTGGTTCAAAAAGGCTTCGTACTAAGCTACCGTTGTGACTTCCGTGTTCTCAGAGATAAAAAGAACAACATTATTGGTCGTCTTTTCGTTTTCACTGATAACGCTTTAGAAGTTGATTTGCTCACGGGTTTTAATACGCAGGCTTCGTTCGAAAAGAAAATCTGGCAGAATGCACGCTCGTTTAGCTATCCCGTTGCCGTAGGCATTGTTGATATCAATAAACTCTCAGAGCTGAATTCTCAGTTCGGCAGAGAAGTGGGCGACTCCGCAATTCATTCTCTGGTAGGCGTTTTGAGAAACCATTTTTCGGGTGCATGGGCGTTTGTAAGGCTTGAAGATGCTGAGCTAATGGTGGTCTGTGAAAACATGACCTCTAAGCATATGCATGAACTCTTAAAAGAAGTTGAAAAGGACATTGCGCAGTTTGATTACGGCACCGGTCCTCTGTCTATCCAAAGCGCGGTAAGCGTTGTTTCTCTTACGGAACGCAATGTTTTGAAAGCAGTAAGTGATGCGTCCTCTAGTTTGAGAGACCGCAAACTGCTGGATCCTAACTCGGCACACTATTCCTTGCTTAATTCTTTTGTTCAGACCCAGCGTGAAAGTGATGGTGAAACAGAGGCCCACGTTCAAAGAACGCGCAATATGGGCGAATGCTTGGGCAAGCGTTTGGGATTGACTGACAAAGAGTTGAGCTCGCTTGCACTTCTTTGCTTGCTCCACGATATTGGCAAAGTTGGCGTGCCGTTGGAGATTCTTAACAAGCCAGGAAAGCTTAATGATATCGAATGGGAAATCATGAAATCTCATGCAGAAAAGGGATGCCGTATTGCAAAAGCTTCCCCTGAGTTGAGCGACATTGCTGACTTGATTTTGCATCACCACGAGATGTGGGATGGCTCGGGCTATCCTGATGGAATTAAGGGCGAATTGATTCCGGTTCCTTCTCGCATCATTGCTATTGTTGATACGTATGACGCTATGGTTCATGACAGACCGTATCGTCGTGCGGTAAGCCCTAAGGCAGCAAAAGAAGAATTGCGTAGGTGTGCGGGTACCCAGTTTGACCCATACATTGTGCAAGAATTCCTCCAAATGCTTGAGGAAAACCCAGAGCTTGATGTGGCCGAAAAAGAGGAAATCGAAGCAGCTGTTCCTGCAGAAGAAATTGTTGTTACTCCTCGTAGCGTTGATGATTCAAACACTGATTTTGACCGCATTGACCGCGTCGTGCCGGTTCATTTCGCTAAATTCATTATTGGTGATGAAGATAAGATTATCGATATCGACGAAGGCTTTACTGATCTTTTGGGATACGAAGCAGAGGACCTTGAGAAGTATAATCTCTCCCTGCTTGATATCATTCCTCCTGATGATCAGGATAGCTATAAAAAGATTACTTCTGAGCGAATAGCTACCCAAGGCATGGCTTATTTGGAGCATCGTGTTCGAAGGAAAGATGGTTCGGTCTTCTATGTAATGTGCTATGGCAGGCAGTACTTTAATTCAGTGCATCGTTGTGTTGAGGCTGAAATTGTTATTGCTGACATTAGCGAGTCTTCCATTCTTCACAGAGCAATTGAACGTCAGCGTCTTTCTTACGAACGTAGTAATACGGTATTTGAAGAGGCTGTTCGTCGTGACAAGCTGGTAGGCGTCTTAAATCGTGAAGCCTTCCGTTCTGACGTTCAAGACCGCATGTTGAAAAATGACAGCACCGTTGTAATGGTTATGGTTGACCTGGACTTCTTCAAGGAGTACAACGACCGCTTCGGTCATCCTCAAGGAGACGCGTTGCTGATTCAGGTGGGTAAGTTCCTGAATAAGATTGTGGGTCATAGAGGCATTGTTTCTCGCTTGGGTGGCGATGAGTACGCTATTGCCTTCTTCTTCGACAAGAATGCCAATAAGGAAGACGTCCGCAAAGAGATTCAAGTCTTCTATCAGATTGCTAACGAAGAAATGCGAGATATTGACGACAACGTAACGTTGTCCGTAGGTGCTTGCATTGCCGAAGAGGGAGACGATTCCTTCTCGTCTCTCTATAGAAACACGGACAAAGCGTTGTATGAGGCAAAGAATTCGGGCCGCAATAATCTTAAGTTTGGGTTCTAGGGCTTGTTGAGCGCGAGGCTAGCCTTGACGTGCAGGGCTTGAGGTTTGGCGGACTGAGAGATAGCCAAAAGTAGATACTCTCAAAGCTCCCTAAGCATGAGTTTTAGCGAGCCTTGACGTGTATGCGAATGAGGCTTGTCTTGGCGTGCGTGCTGGCTATGCTTGCCACTATTTGTGATAAGGCTCTTTGCGTGAAATCTTGAACGCACGATAAATCTGCTCAAGCAACACTACGCGCGCTAAATTATGTGGCAACGTAATAGGACCAAAGCTGATGCGCTCGGATGCGCGTTCCTTGATTTCTTTCGTTACGCCGTCACTGCCGCCAATAACAAACACCAAGTGAGATGTGCCGTACAGGCTGTAGGAATCAATCTTCTCTGAGAGCTGTTCGCTGGAAACTTCTTTACCTTTGATATCTAGGAGCAAAACAGGGTCTTTATCAGGCAAAACTTCAAGAATGGCAGCTGCTTCTTTTTCCTTGTTGGAATCAGGGAGTTCACAAACTGATACTTTTGCATAAGCCCCTAAGCGTTTGAGGTATTCCTGGCAGGCATCTTTCCAGAATTTCTCTTTCAATTTTCCAACGGCAACAATCGTATTTTTAAGCATGAGCATCCTTGTACTTGAGGGCTTTACGGCCAACCTTTGAAGGCGTATTTATTTTATGAGAGAAAAAATTACAAATCTTCGGACAAAACCTGACATTCGTATAATAAAATACAACGGTCGGGGGATGAATAAATTATGCGGAAGTTCATCGATACGGTATTCAAGGGCGTTTTAACGCACAGAAAAGGCATACTGGTAGGGGCACTAATTCTTCTTGTTATGTGTGCCCTCTGTATCCCACAAGTTAAGATCAACTATCAATTTTCAGACTATTTGCCGGAATCATCGGCCTCTACGCGCTCGCTTGATGTCATGGAGAGCGCATTCGATTCCCAAGCTCCTGGTGCGCGCATGAGCGTAGAGGGAATTACTCTTTCGCAAGCTTCTCAATTAGCAAAAGATCTAGAAACCATCGATGGCGTCTCAAGCGTTATGTGGTTAGGCAGCGTGTGTGACGTTGCGATTCCTCTTGAAATGGAGGACTCAATAGTCATTGAGCCGTGGTATAACGACGGCGCCTTCCAGTATCGCCTTGCTATTGATTATCCAAAAGCAGTTGAGGCGGTAGCGGCAGTTCGTGATATGGCCGAACAAGCAGGTGGCGAAAACGTTTCTATGGCCGGTGAGACGGTTAATACTGCCCTGGCGCGTTCCTCATCAGGTGCTGAAATCCAAATCATCATGGTGTTCGCTATTGTGGTGATTTTGTTCCTCTTGCTGGTTACCACTTCGTCGTGGTTTGAGCCGGTGCTCTTTTTGGCTGTTATTGGCATGTCTATTGTGTACAACCTGGGCACTAATATTATTTTTGGAGAAATTTCCTTCATCACGCAGATGTGTGCCGCTATTTTGCAGCTGGCAGTTTCTATGGATTACGGCATTGTTATGCTCCATGCTTTCCGTGATTTCCGCGCTGAGGGCTGCTCGAGCTTTGATGCAGCTTACAAGAGTATGTATAAAGCGGCAGCGGTTATTGCTTCTAGTGCGGCAACTACGTTCTTCGGATTCTTGTCACTGTGTGTAATGGCATTTCTTATTGGTGCCGATATGGGCCTTGTTTTGGCAAAGGGCATTCTCTTCAGCTTCTTATCAGTGCTATTTATTTTGCCGGCCCTCATTCTTACCTTCGAAAAGCTTCTCAATAAAACAGCGCATAGACCATTATTGCCACCTTTCAACAAGTTTGCGAAAGCATGCATGCGCTTGTCTGTTCCTTTTACGCTCATGATTGCGCTTATAGTTGTCCCTTGCTATTTGGGACAAAGGCAAGTTTCTTATGTGTATGGTGCTTCAGGATTTGTAACGCCAGGTACTCAGGCGTATGAGGAAACACAGCATCTTGAGGAGAAATTTGGTGCTGCTGAACAGTGGATTTTGCTTGTTCCAGAAGGTCAGAAGGGTGTTGAGAAGGAATTAGCGCAAGAGCTGGAAAGCCAGGAAAACATTTCTTCGGTGGCTTCTTTTGTGACCTCGGTTTCGCCAACTATTCCTACGGAAATGGTGCCTGATAAGAGCTTATCAAGTTTGGTTTCGGGAGGGTATTCGCGCTTTGTAATTTCTACTGAAGTTGAGGGCGAAACAGAAGAGACGTTTGCCTTAATCCAAACAGTGCGCGACATAGCTGAAGAGTATTATCCTGGCCAGAACTATCTGGTTGGGTCAGCGGTAACGTCGTACGATATGTCCTTGATAGTCAGCGAAGACAGTCTGAGAGTATTTGTTGCTTCAGTTGTGGCTATTGGTTTGGTTTTGCTGATTATGTTTAAGAGCATCAGCATTCCGTTGATTTTGCTGCTTGCTATTGAAAGCTCGATTTGGATTAATCTGGCAATCCCGTATTTCGCGGGAGACTCCATCCAATACATTGGCTACTTGATTATTAGTGCCATTATGCTTGGCGCAACAATTGATTACACCATTATTTTGACTCGTTCGTACTTGGAAAAACGCCGAAGTGCTCCAAAGAAAGAAGCTATGAGGGAAGCTATTTCGGCTACGGCTTTAACCATTTTGACGTCGGCAACCATCCTTACGGTATGCGGCTTCATTATTGGTTGCGTCTCAACGAACGGAGTAATTTCAAGCTTAGGAACACTTATTGGTAGAGGTGGTCTGATTGCTACGCTCAATACCTTCTTGCTGTTGCCTATGCTGTTTATACTTTTCGACAAGATTATTGAGAAAACCACGCTAAAAGCTCATTTTTACCGAGAAAAGATGTGATGAACGTCATGAATAATTCTTACGGAAATAGGAAACAACGTGCGCCGCAGCATGCAAAACAAGGCGCTCTAAATCCAAAGCAAAAGCTTGCGCGCACAGCAGTAGGATCTGTTTTAGCGGTTTCTTTAGTGGTGCCTCTTGCGGGAATTTCTCAAATTGCCAATGCTGATCCGCAGGTGATTACGCAAGGCGTTTCAACAATTGTTGACGGAAGTGAGCAGAAGAAGGAAATTGTCTACGGCAAGCTGGGCTCTACAGGAAGTGTTGAAGGTCTGTACGTAGTTAATATGTTTGAGCAGTTGAATGTTCAGGGCGAAAATGGGGTTGCAAATTCGCAAGCTTCAGGTGCTCAGTCCGGTGACGCACAGTCCGGCGATGTGCAAACATCAGATTCTTCTGCCAACTCAGAGATGCTCGTGCGTGACTATGGCGCGTATTCTTCAGTAGTAAATTTGTCAGACAATCAAGAGCTAGCGTTGTCGGGCGATAGCGTCTGCTTTACTTCGCAAGATCAATCATTCTCCTATCAGGGTAACCTCACCACTACCGATCTTCCTTGGTTGGTAGACGTTCAATACTATCTAGACGGGACGGCTATTGCTCCTGAGGATTTGGCAGGAAAGTCAGGCTTGCTCACTATAAAGCTCTCCATTTCGCAAAACACTGCCGTCGATTCCTCATACTTCGATAACTACTTGGTCCAGGCAAGCGTAACTTTGCCACAGGATAAGGCTACTCAGGTTGCAACCGAAGATGGCTCTATTGCCGTATCGGGTTCGAACACCCAGGTAACCTTCATGTCTTTGCCGGGCAAGGAAAGCACCTCAACGCTCACGGCCCAGGTAACTGATTTTGAAATGGATGGCATTAGTGTTGCTGCCGTGCCATTTTCGATGGATATCTCGTTTTCTGCAGACGGCTTAACCTCAGGTTTTGACGAATTAGTTGAGGGCACTAAAGAACTCAATGAAGGAGCCCAGGCTATCAAGCAGGGTTCAAGTGCTCTTGAAGTGGGAGCAGCTCAGCTTGCAGCAGGTTCTTCACAGCTTGATTCGCAAGGCCAAGCACTTTTACAGGGAGTTGGGAGCTACCTTTCGTCTGCTCGACAAATTAGCGAAGGAGTAGCTGCACTCTCAAGTCAGTCTCAGGCTTTAGTAAGTGGAGCCGAAAAAACGCAATACGCATTAAATATGTTTGTTGATTCCTTAACGCAAGAACAACTGAATGCAATGAGTGCGGAACAAAAGCAACTGCTTTATGGCGCCCAGGCGGGATTAAATGGCTCGTCTGCGGGAGGTTTCACAGGCAACACTTCGGGCGGTTCTGAAGGTGCTTCAGGTAGCGCTTCTTCCGGAAGTGCAGGATTAGTAAACGGTATCAAGGCATACACCAATGCGGTAACCGGCAGCGGATCGGCAACAAACCCAAGCATTGCTCAAAGCTTAGCGGCGCTCACCAGTAACAACAGCACCCTTTCTGCTTCTCTGGACTCTTACCAGCAAGGAGTAAGTTCCTTGACTAAGGGCTTGCAAGAGCTGTCTGGCTCTGCCAAAACCTTCCAGTCGGGAACAGAGGGATTAGCTGAGGGAACAGAAGAGCTTTTTGTTGCTACTCAGGGTATTCCCGATAAGGTACAGCGCGAGATCGACAGTGCCCTTGCTGCATTCGATACCAGCTCATTTGAGCCTCATAGTTTTGTGAGTGATAAGAACACAGACGTCTCTTTGGTTCAGTTCGTTATGACCACCGAAGGCATTTCTCTTCCAGAGGAAAAAGTTGAAGAGGTAGAAGAGCCAGAGCCAAGCATTTTCGACAGACTTCTTGCGCTCTTTGCCTAAGGTTACCTTGTATCCCAAAGGTATAATCGAAACCAGAATTTAACGTATATCAGGAAGTACTTCTTTTTAGAGGGCGTTATTATGTACTTTACGGTATTTTGCGACCATTTGAGTGAAACCAATTCGCTTTTTACGAGTGCTTCTTTGTAGAATAGTGCTCAGAAAGTCGTTTCGCGAAAAGCTTGTTTTATGCCCGAAACAAGTTTGATAGTCACGTCCGTAAATAGGTTTTAGAAGAAAAAAGAAAAAAGGAGAACAGAATGTCGCTTCCTGCACCAAATCCTGATGCACGCGCTGACTTTCGCTCCACTATGGATTTAGGTCTTTGCTTACCTAAGACAACCACAGTGGAAAACGGTCACTTAGTTATTGGTGGCGTTGATATGGTATCCCTCGCAAAAGAGCAGGGAACTGCATTGTACGTCTATGATCAGGCTGATCTTGAAGATCGTATGGATAGCTATGTGGACTCCTTTAAGAAACATTATGGAAACGCAGCAGTTTGCTATGCTTCAAAGGCTTTCTTGAACAAGGCAATGGCTTGTTTGGCAAAAGAACACGACATGCACTTGGATGTTTCCGGTGGTGGCGAATTGGCAATTGCTCAGGCAGTTGACTTCCCAATGGAGAAGGTTGTTGTTCACGGCAACAACAAGACCCCTCTTGAGCTTGAAGAAGCTATTTCTGCAGGCGCTGGCCGCATTGTTGTTGATAGCCACGAAGAGCTCAACCGCATCTCCGAGATTGCAGGCAAGCTTGGCGTAACCCAGAACATTTTCTTGCGCATCACTCCAGGCGTTGAGGCAGATACGCTTGACTACATTCGTACTGGCGCTGAGGACTCTAAGTTCGGCTTCACTATTCGCGATGATTATGCATTCAAGTGCATTAAGGATGCGCTTGATGCACCAAACGTAAACCTTGCTGGTTTGCATATGCATATTGGTTCCCAGATTTTCGCCCTCAATTCTTATCCAGAGGCAATCGACGTTATTATCGAATTGGCTGCACGTGTTAAGAATGAGTACGGCTGGGAGTTCGAAGATATTGACGTTGGCGGTGGCTTGGGTATTGCCTATACCGTAGCAGACCAGCCTTCTACTATTGATCAGTTCGCTGAAGTGCTTGCAACTGCTATGAAAGAGAGCTGTGCAAAGCACGGAATTACCGAACCTCGCCTTCTTACTGAACCTGGCAGAAGTATCGTAGCGGTTCCTGGTGTAACCCTCTATACTGTAGGTTCTATAAAGGAAATTACGGGTATTAGAAAGTATGTTGCTATTGACGGTGGCATGTCCGATAATATTCGTCCTGCTTTGTATGGCGCTTCCTACGAATCCGTAGTAGCAAACAAGGCTGATGCTCCTCGTGATGACGTGGTTACCTTGGTAGGTAAGCATTGCGAAAGTGGCGACGCAGTTGCTTTTGATGCTTCCCTCCAGACTCCAGAAGTTGGAGACATTGTTTGCATGTTCAGCACAGGTGCTTATTGCCATTCAATGTCCAGCAACTACAATGGACAGCCACGAGCAGGTATTGTTTTTGTAAAAGATGGCGTTGCTAAGCTTGTTAGCCGCCGTGAAACATACGCAGACCTCATGGCCTGCGACATTGAATAAGAACGCAAAAAGGAGTTTTTAGTTATGGCAATCAAGATTGGTTTGGTGGGAACTGGTACGGTTGGTGCTGGTTGCCTCGACATTCTCGCTGCACACAAAGAGGATTTTAAACGTCATTATGGCGTAGACATTGAGGTAGCAGGCGTTTGCTCTTTGGAACCAGAGGTAGCAAACGAATACGGCTACGCTGATGTTTTCACCCCAGACTTTAATGACATTATTACCAATCCTGAGATTGACATTGTTATTGAGCTTATTGGTGGCACTACTTTCGCTAAGACTGTTATCGAAGGTGCTGTTGCTAACGGCAAGCATGTAGTAACTGCAAACAAGGCTTTAGTTGCAACAAAAGAAGGCGCTGACTTGATTAACGAAGCAAGCGCAAAGGGCCTCGAATTCCTCTTTGAGGCATCTGTTGGTGGTGGTATCCCTATCATCAACCCATTGAAGCACTGTCTTACTGCAAACGAGATTTCTTCCATTTTGGGTATTGTTAACGGTACTACCAACTACATGCTTACCCGCATGGACGAAGAAGGTTTGAGCTACGATGAGGCTTTGGCTCAGGCACAGGCTCTTGGTTTTGCTGAAGCTAACCCAACTGCTGACGTTGACGGCTTCGACGCTGCGGCAAAGATTGCCATCCTTGCTTCCATTGCGTTCAACTCTAACGTAACTATTGAGCAGGTTTACACTGAGGGTATTCGCCGCATTTCTCCTGTTGATATGCAGCAGGCTCGTGAAATGGGATATGAGGTTAAGTTGGTTGCTCATGCTTCCAACACTGAAGATGGCGTAAGCGTTCGCGTTCATCCAACCATGATTCCAGCTAGCCATCAGCTTTCCACCGTACGTGGCGTATTCAATGCAATTTATGTTGTTGGTGACGCTGTTGGTGAGGCTATGTTCTTTGGCGAAGGTGCAGGTTCTGGTCCTGCAGCAAGTTCTGTAATGGGCGACGTTCTTGAGATTGCTCGTCACATCACCTTTGGCATTAAGCCTTTGAAGAACACCGCTGACAAGGACGAGCTCAAGCTTGTTGCTATGGAAGACCTCAAGACTAAGTACTACTTGCGTTTTGTTGTTGAGGATCGTTCCGGCGTTTTGGCTGAGGTTACCTCTGTATTCGCTAAATATGGCATTTCCATCAAGTCTATTGTTCAGCATGGCAAGACCGATCGTTCCGAAGTTGACTTGGTTGTTGTTACCCATACTGCACTTGAGGCAAATATGCGTAAGGCAATCGAAGAGATTTTGGCTCTTGATAACGTAGTTACCGGAGGATATCCTTCCGTAATCCGTGTAGAGGAGTAATGGAATTACTAGGGGAGATAGTTTATGAAAGCTTTAGCGCCACTTTTTGTAATACTTGCTATTGCAGCGCTTGTGTTGGTAGTTGTATTAATTAAGCGTTTACCACGAACGAAGAAGAATCTCTTTTTGATTCTGGGAGCTTTCCTGGTTCTCTTCCTTGTACTTGCGTTTGCAGTAACCGCTATTTGCACGCCAGTGTAAGAGTGAAAATATGAATCCAACAGGGCACTTCGGTGTCCTGTTTTTATTTAGGGTGCGCCGCGATTTAGGGTGCGCCGCGATTGGCGCAGTTTAGTGTGCTGGGCCAAAGAAATTTAAGCGCTGCGGCACAGTTCTTGCGCAAACGTCTTGCAGCAGTAGAGCTGAGCGCACTTCAACAAGAATTGGCGCGCGTGGGTGCGCTGAGATAAGGGAGAGCGATGAGCGTTGAATCTTTGCCAAAAACCATTGTGTTAAATAGTGAAGGTACAGCGGCAACCATAGTCAATCAGGCAAAACTCCCACAAAAGCTTGAATTTGTGGAGATAACCACCTGGCAGAAGATGGTGGAGTCTATAAAGACGCTTGAAGTTCGAGGAGCTCCTGCAATTGGTATAGCGGGAGGATTTGCGCTTGTTCTTGCGCTTCGCAATCAGCTTGACGCGTGCGCAAAGAGTTCGCTTGATGCATGTTTGTCCTTCATGGAGCAGGTGGCAGAGCAAGTAGTACAGGCGCGTCCAACGGCTGTCAATCTTGCCTGGGCGCTAGAGCAGGTGCTTGACGAAGCGCGCGTGTTTGTGGCTCGGGCAGGGGAAGAGGTTTCAGGCCCGGACGTGGCGCTTAGCTCAGCTGAGACACCAGCTTCAACAGAATCAGCAACCTCAATGAAGGCGTCAATTTCTGCACTTATTGACGTGGTTCAGGCAAAGGCCGAGGCAATTCGGAACGAAGACGAAGCATCCTGCAGGAAGATAGGAGCATATGGCGCCAAGCTCTTGCCAAATCAAGCTTCGGTACTCACTCATTGCAATGCGGGTTCACTAGCCACGGCATTTTACGGTACGGCACTTGGCGTAATTTATGCAGGCTTTGAGCAGGGAAAAATCAAGCGAGTTTACGCTGACGAGACAAGGCCGGTTGGCCAGGGTGTTCGCCTCACCGTATGGGAACTTTCTCAAGCAGGCGTTCCGGTGACTCTGCAGTGTGACAACATGGCAGCATCCTTGATGGCTCAGGGAAAGATTGACGCGGTTATTGTGGGCGCAGATAGAATTTGTGCCAACGGAGATACGGCAAACAAGATTGGAACGTATGGATTGGCGGTGCTGGCAAAACACCACCATATTCCTCTGTATGTTGCGGCGCCGTTTTCGACTATTGATGCGTCAAAGCAGGAGGGAAGCCGGATTCCTATTGAGTTCAGAAGTTCTGACGAAATTTGCGCCCACACTCCTGAAGGGGTAGAAGTATATAACCCCGCCTTCGACGTAACTCCTGCCGAATTGATTTCGGCCATCATTACAGAAAACGGGGTATTTTATCCGCCTTACCAGTTTTAGGTAGTAAGAGTTTCCTACTCGTTTTCGGCAACTCTGAGTAAAGGCTACGCAAAATTTCCTACTTGTTTTCGGCGATACTGAGTTGAGAGTACAAAAAAGGAGCCTTTGAGAAAGACTCCTTTTGTTGTGTTTGGTGTTGTGCCGCTTGAGCTCTTCGCCTTAAATTCCTGCTACCTTGCGAACAAGATCGTGAGGGAATGCAGGGTTTTCCAATACGGCAAACTGTACCTGGTCAAAAATGTCAGCGAGCAACACAACCAAGGTTTCTGCAGGGGTGTTAGGATTGCCTGCTACTTCTTCGCGAACAAATTCGTTCTCATCTTTAGAAAGCTGAACAAGAATTTCAGGAGCAGTGCTGCTGTTCCCTGCAACCATGCGCCTAATGATGTGGTTTTCGTTGGTAGACAACTTAGCAAGGGTTTCTGGAGCGGTGCCGCTGTTGCGAGCCACAATGTCGCCTAAGCTCTTGAAATCATTTTCTGCGAAATCAGCCAAAATTTCTTTTGGAGTAGAAGGATTTTCTGCAACCATGCGTTTGGTGAAGGTTCCTTCAGAAAGGGTCTTAAGTGCCTCGGCAGGAGCGCTTGGGTTAGAAGCAACACCACGGCGAATGCCTACATTGGAATCCTCGGCAAGCGCAATCAAAACATCCTCAGGAGTGTTTGGGTTCTCGGCAACCGCAACACGGGTGTTGTTGAAGGTATCTTCGGCAAGCTCGCGCAAAGTTTCAGGAGTAGTGCCAGGGTTTGCCGCAACACGAGCGCGGGTTACGGGATTTTCGCTCTTTGCAGCGTAAGCTAGAACTTCAGCGGGAGTGTCTGAGCGAGTAGTTAAAAAGCGAAGCGCGGTTTCTTTATCTAATTCTGGGATGGTTGACATGGTTAATCCTCTGTTTCTGTTCGTAATCGCACGGCGTACGGTCTATTTTGCAAAGAGTATTGTAGTACGTAATAAAGCTTGCGCAAAAACGTCAAATAATTGACAGATTACGCAAGCTTTTCGGTTCTTGGTTGAGCGCTTTTTGGCCTCAGCAGGCTATTAGTTTTTTACGAAGCTTCGTCTGGCAAGACACGCCCTCTTAGTTTTCCAGGCTGACGGCTGTTTTCGTGCTATTCATCGTTGTTTTTGAGAGCCTCAAACTTTTCACGCATGGTTGGATTGTTGCGGGTTAGGCGCTTAATAGTGAGATCCTGTGCTTTATTGTTCGCAAGACGCAAATTATTCTCAGAGGAAATGAGCGCATCCTTTGTCTTTTGGAGATGGACGATAGTCTTGTCAATCTCATCAATAGCCGTCTGGAATTTGCGCGATGCCAAATCATAGTTACGACCAAACTTGGCTTTGAAATCTTCCATCTGCTCTTCGAAATGAGTGATATCAATATTTTGCTGGCGAACTAACGCGAGTTCCTGCTTGTACTTCAAAGAGTTTTTAGCAGCGTTTCTTAAAATAGAGATAAGCGGAATGAAGAACTGTGGTCTGATTACGTACATTTTCTGGTAGCGGTGAGAAACATCAACGATGCCCTGGTTGTAAACCTCATTGTCTGACTCAAGCATGGAAACAAGTACGGCATATTCGCACTTCTTTTTTGTACGATCGGAGTCGAGTTTCTTGAAAAAGTCTTCGTTCTTGTGTTTGGTAGCAGTCTCATCCTGCTCGTTTTTCATTTCGAACATAATGGAGAGAATCTCGTTACCGTCTTCATCACATTCGCGGAAAATATAGTCACCCTTTGAGCCTTCTACTACGTCATTGTCCTTTTCAAAATAAGCGTTAGGGAAAGCTGCCGAACGAATCTGATTGAAGGCAATTTCGCAATGCTGCTCCAAGGTTTCACCAACCATCTTTGTGGAAAGACGCGCTTTCATGTCGCGATAGTATTCAATCTCTTTGTCTTTGAGTGCGCAAAGAGCCTCTTTTTGACGAGCTTCTTCGTCAAGCTTTGACTTGAACATCACTTCCTGCTGCTTCATCTCAGCATCTTTGAGAACAATTTGTGTTTTGAATTGGTCGCGTTCTTTCTCAACCTCGCTAATTGCTTCAGAAACGGCCAACTTGAGGCGCGTTTCTGCGTTCTGGGCTTCAGTTTTCAATTGAGCCTGAAGAGCCTCTTCGTTTGAGCGGCTGGTTTGCTTAAGAAGTTCAAGCTGAGAAGTGAGCTGAGCAATCTGGGCGTCCTTTTCAGTAACGGCCTGCTTGTATTCGTTTGCGGTCTGGTTTTTCGCCAGTTCAACGTTTTGAGAGGATACCTGATTAGCGGTATCGAGCTTTGTTTGGAGCTCGGAAACAACAAGCTTGAGTGCGGTGAGATCCTGTTCGTGTTCTCTGAGCAGGCGTTCTTTCTCGAGCGAGAACTCGTTTTGTTTCTGTGCAGCAAGCTGGCGTTCTCTGTTTTCAAGTTCCTTCTTGAACTCGATGTCACGTACTTGGTTGACAATGTCGGCATAGCCAGATTCATCAATAGTGATAACTGCGCCACAATTTGGGCATTTAATTTCATTCATGAGGTAATAACCCTTTCAAATATGAGGTGATAATCCGCTCTTTCAAGGACAAAAGGTCTGATTGATCGAAGGTAAAGTTAATTTCATTTTGCTGCTCTACTCTTACGAAATGAGCTTCCACTGAACTGAAGCCTTGCGTGAGGAGGGCATACGCATAGCAAGAGGCTTGAAGACCGTGCTTTTGCGTGAGCTGCTCAGCGGTTTCCTCCAGATAGCCTCCTGTTTTGTAGTCAATCAGGTAGGCTTTGCCGTTCTCTTCGTTGAAGGCAAGGCCGTCAATTTCTCCTTCGAGGTAGATGCGCTCAGGAAGGAGTGCTTTTTCCTCAAGCATGGCTGCAAGTGCGGGCGCTGTTTCTTTGATTTCTTCCTGACTGAAAGACACCATAAAAGGAACTTCTGCCGCGCGCATGCGGTGTTGGGCGAAAGCCTGCGCAATGTCTGAGCTAAACCACCAGGTAAGAGCAGTATCCAGGCGAAGGCGCTGATCAGGCGTGAGTTCCCATTGCTTAGCCTGAGCCTCAACTATCGAAGGACCTGGCAAAATAAGGTTCTTTGCCTCAGTTTGGGCGGCAATTTCAATAGCGTATTGAGCAACGCGATGGAACGCAGAGCCTAAAAGAACTGCGGTATTGGTTTGGTTGAGCAAAAGTTCTTCGTCAATAAATGGCTCTTCATTGTCAAAGTCGTAGAAGTTTGACGCGAACTGCTCGTTTTGCTCGTGCGTTTCGGCATAGATTTTCGAACCGTGGCCTCCTGCTTCAAATGAAGCCTGGCCCCACGCAGATGCTCTCAGTTCGTCAGCGTTGTCCGCGCCGGCTACACCATTTGTGCCGTGCTCAGCAGGCCCTTCCATTCCATAATTAGCTTCCACCTCTTCGTCATGCTCTTCTGAAGAAATAGACGAGTATGAGAACACGCCATCTCGTTCAGGATGGAAGCTAAAGGTTTGTGTATAAAGCGTGCTTGTAGCAGGCTTAATTTCATAATCAGGAACAGCAAAGCATTTTTGCTCGAACGCGAGCTCAGGTTCTGCTAAGTGCTCAAGAATGACCGAAAGTGTTAGGTCTGCCTGGTAAGGACCAAACGATACTACCTGTTTTGGTGCGGTTTCTGAAGGAATCCAGGTAAGGCCACAAAACAGCTCAAAAATGAGAGGTTTTGTTGTGTAATCAAAGTCCCTGTTTCCCTGGTAAGACAGGGCAATGCAGAGCGATTCAACTGCACGCGTGAGCGCTACATAAAACAGCCTCTGTGTCTCCTTTGCTTCTTGCGTTTTTACATAGGCAGACAGGGCTCGTTTCTGCTCAGCAGCATTTTGGGCTTCAGGAACAGAAACGGGATCCTCTTCAGAAGTCCATGTTTGCAGCTTGGCAACTGCGGAGTGGTCCATTCCTTTTGGTTTTGAAGCAAAGTTGATATAGGAAGATCCTTCAATGTTCTCAACTAAGAGCGAAGAGAGGCGTTTGTTTGAGCCTCCAATTTCTGCAACGGCAACGTGAGGGAATTGAAGGCCCTTACTTGAATGGATAGTCATGAGGCGCACGTAATTTGAATTGCTGGTAGAAAGAACGCCCGGCGTTTCTTTCAGACCTTCAACATGGCTCACAAAATCCTGAGCAAGGCTTGCAAGACCAGTTGATTCTTTGGCGATGCTCTCAACGTATTCAAGCGCCTTTAGCACGTTGCCTGCTTTTGCAAGACCGCGTGCCCCTTGTGATTGATAGCGAACAAGAACGCCACTATTTTGCAAGAGATTCTTTAATGCCGCAGCAGCAGGAAGGGTGCTGCTATCTGTAAGGTAGGCAGAAAGGCACTGTTTTGCGTGAGTTACGGCAGCTGCTTCTGTTTCTGAAAGGGAAGCGAGCCACTTCGACTGAGGAGCAGAAAAACCTCTTACCAACTTGGCACGCATGCTTTGTGGCTCATCGGTTTCCTGGACAGAATCATTTTTGGAAGAACTTTCGGAATCCTCTCCATAATCCTTTTTTGGGGCAGAGGATACCAGCGCAAGAATGCACTTGTCAGTCAGATTGAAAAGCTCCGACTGCAACAAATTGAGTAGTGCTTTTGAGTTGTAAGGGTTTGCAGCATATGAGAGCGCATCACACAACAAAGTAACTTCTGGAGAGTCTTTGAACAGGCTTCCTCCCGTGAAAATGCTTTCAAATCCTGCAGCGCTAAGCGCATTAGCGTAGAGCTCTGCTTTGTTCATGGAGCCAAACAAAATCACCATTTCACCAGGTGAAACATTATAAACGTCGCGTAGTTCAGTGAAATGCTCGGCAATTTTTTGAGCAGCAAGAATTGAAGAATCCTGCGAAGTACTTTTTTTGGCACGAGATTCGCATAAGTGAAGAGAAATGCGCTTCTTTTCGTCAAAAATAGAGTTTTTGACTTTGTTTACGTTTCCCTTTGGATTGAGTTTTAAGAAGGCATCGCCAAACGCAGTCTCCAAAGAAAAGATGGACTCAACCGTTGCCAGCACTTCGGCATGAGAACGGAAGTTGTCTGGAAGCGTAAGTAAGCGCGTTTCAGGGTTTTCCTTGGAAAGCTTTTTCTGGTAGTCAAAAAAGACATTTACGTCAGCGCCGCGGAAACGATAAATGCTTTGCTGTGCATCTCCTACGGTGCAAACGTTGGACTTGTCAGGCTTAGCAAGCATGCTGATGATGGCCACTTGAAGCAGATCCGTGTCCTGGAATTCGTCAATCATGATGAGTTTGAAGTGGTCACGATAACGTGCTGAAATCTCAGGATAATCGCGAAGAGCCTGATACGTTTTGAGAAGGAGAAGATTGTTATCAAGGCGATTTGGGCCCAGAAGACCTTCGTATGTTTCCTTATACATACGGGCAAGCTCAATAAGTGCAACGGTGAAGTTATAGTCACAGCCTGCCTCTGCCTCTTCAAAAAGCGTGGTCAACTCACAGCGGCAGCCGTAGAAAAAGTCTGCATAGTCCTTTGTGGTTGTGAATTTTTCCGACGTGATAGGGAAGGCGTAAACGGTTGAGGCGAAAGTGTCTGCGTCAAAGTCTTCATCTTCGAACGAGGTACCCTCAAACTCATCAAGGACTTCATAGGCAGACTGAAGCGCAGCCATAATTGCGTAGTAGTTTCGTGCCACAAGTTTTTTGGATTTCGCTTCCTCGTTTTCGTCCATGACACTTACCATCTGCTCACCCAACATAATGAGCTGCTTCAAAATCTCACTTGGAGTAGAGGTAGGAGCGAAAAACGTTAAGCTCTCAAATCCAGACGGATTCGTATTAATGCGGCTCATCAGGCTGTTTATCATTGTAGAGAGCGAAGAGCTATCAAAGCCTCCCGCAGAATACAGGTTATGCGTGCGAATAAGTTTGTTGAGACGCACAAGTGAAGGGTTGTTCTGCACGTAAGAAACGCACTGCTCAAGCGCCTGGTATTTAAGTGCATCTTCTTCGGCACCCTGAACCACACTAAACGAAGGGTCAAGGCCAATTACGAAAGCGTTCTCTTTCAGGACGCGCGAGCACATGCCATGAATGGTAGAAACCCAGGCATCATCAACCTTGAGGGCCTCTTCAGTAAGACCCATATCAAGAAGCTTTGCTTTGAAGCGAGATTTCAATTCGGCCGCCGCTTTTGTGGTAAACGTGATGGCCATAATCTCGTCGATGCTGTTGAGGTAAGGCTTGCCCGTATCTTCCTGAGGACAGAAGGCATACGCAATACGCTGCGTGAGGGTAAAGGTTTTGCCTGATCCCGCACCAGCGGAAACCATCAAAGGCTTATCCAGTGTTTTTACAATGGCTTCCTGATAAGGAGAGCAGCCATCAAGAATAGTGCGAGCATCAATCATGGTTGGTTCCATTCCATCGTGCGCTACAGTTTGCTACGGGGCAGAAGTTGCAGGATTCCTTGCAAAGAGGCTTAGGGGTAATGTCTCCCGCTACCAGTCTTTCAACATAAGGAGTAAGCAAAGTCTCAATCTTGTCCAAGTAGGATTGGAAATTGACCGTAACAGCATTGCTTTTATGGATATGGCCTGCAGCGTTGTACGCAATGGGGCTATACGAGCCTGCCAAAAATTCTTTCTGAGCTTTTGCGTTATAGGAGAGATAGAGCGCAGCAGCAGGGATTTTCTCAGGGAAAAGCTTGCTGATTGCGGAGGCGTAGATGAGCCCCTGCATTTTGTGGGGGAGCGTAACATCCAAGTCTTTCTCATCGTCAAATCCTGCACGGTGGCCGTTGACACTTCCCTTGTAATCAATCACGGCGAAATATTTGCCGTCTTTCGAGAAGTCAACGCGGTCAATGCGTCCGTTAAGAACCGTACCTGCATAGAGCACCGGTTCGTTGTGCGTGCTTGCGGCGGTTTGGTTGTTTTGTTTTGCCTCCGACGCATTCTGATTTTCAGCGCCTTCGCGTTTTTCGTAACCATTGATTTCGAATTCGAAATATTGAGGCACGTATTCTTCAGGAAGGGCATACTGATTATCCAGACAGATCTCCAAGCGGGACTTCAAATTTTGGAGTTGTTCTTGTTCGATTGCGTTAGTTGCAACAAGTCTGCCGCTCAGTGGTTCAAGCGCGTATTGTTCTTCGATAGCCTGATTGAAGCAGGTCTCCAAAAGATCATGAGCATAAGCGCGGTCAACTTCAAAGAGAGAAAGCGTGTCATGTTCTTCTCTGAGCGTGTTGAAGAACGTTTCGAAAACGCTGTGGGCAAAAATGCCTTTTTCAAGAGCGCTAAAGCCCTCGTCCATTTCTTGCGTTCCTGTTTTGCGCTCATAGAACCAGCGATAGGGACAGTTGGCATATGACTCAAGCGCAGAAGGAGAGAGTACAGGATATGTAACGCCGTTAACTAAGCGGGTATGAACCAGCTTTTTCTCCAATGGTTTGAGAGAATTGGCAATCTCATCGTGAGAGATATCGTGAGTTTCGAAAGGAAGAAGAGCAGCGTTCAGGCTGATTTGTTCTTCGCCTTCAGAAACATATGCAGTGCATAGTGCTTTTGGCAAATCAAAGGCTGCTTTATCGTTTTCATTTTCCCTATAAAGGTTTACGAATTCATCCCACATGAAGGCAGGGTAGCATTCGGTTCCCTGATTAAGAACCAGACGTTCGCACACAAAACGCTTTTGGGCGCACGTCTGAAGGTGGCCAAATTGGTGGCGCATTATTGAAAGGTGCGACGTAGGCGTAAAAGCACCAATTTTTTCAAGAAGGGTCGTGGTGGCATTATGTTCTTCTGCTGCCTGGTACGTTTCGGAATCAAGGCAGGAAACAATAACTTCGCCAAAGGATTCTTTCTCAAACGTTGAGGCTCTATTCAAGTTTGCTATGACAAGGCTTGGAGTCTTCTCGGTTGAAGAGAACTGATAAGCAAGCGGAAGGTTTTCCAAAAGAGGAAGAAATTCGTCAGGAGTAAGGTTGAGCTGTCGTGCTCCCTGATAGAGGCTGCGCAATGCTTCCAGAGCAGAAAGCTGCTCCTTCATAAAGGCTGGCTTTGTCTTGAGATTTTCTTTGAGAAAGTCCTCAATGAATCCGAGCACAATTGACGCATCGGCATCCTCAAAGAGCTCCAAAAGATAATCAAGCGTAGGAGACTCTTGGAGTGCTTGTGCCAGCTGCTCTTCTTTTTCGATAAGTCTATTGCTGCGCCAAATAGCATCAAGTTGACTTGCGCGCTGCTTTGATGCGCCCGAGAGGCATGACAGGAGAAAATCTGTTAGCCACGCACTGCCTGCGTACTCTTCCGTGAAGAAGTAGTAAAGAGCAAGAAAACCTTTACCAAAGCTGGTGTCAGAAAATGCTTTTGACGAAAGGAGCGCGTGGCTAATGTTTTTCTCTATGAGCGCAGGAGCAAGAGTTTCGTACAGCGAAGAAGGGTTTGGATGCACGATGAGGACTGAGTCCTCCTTCTCACGCTCAATAAAAGAGCGTATCTCTTCAAAAAGAAGGCGCGATTGAACGGTTTTTCCTGAAGAGAAAATGAAAGTAGGCTCAACAGAAGCTGGTAGTTTTTCTATGCACGCAGTAGGCATAGAAACAGAAATATTGTGGAGGGTAAGTGCTTCCTGGAAGTAGAGCGGGAGCACGCAAAAGCTTCCAAATGAGTATTCTTTTGTGAACACGAACTCAGGCAGAGCAAAAAGAGCACGTCCGGGCTCAATTAAGTTTAGCTGGGAAAGCTTCTGCTCGTATGCTTCAGAGAGACGCAACACGTCTTGTTCTGCTTTAGAGAGGTTGCTTGGTAGGCAAGTTCGGGCCTGATCGAACGCTGGGACGCCAATAATATCGCCAAAAAACTGAGCAATGAGCAGGGCGGTGTTATTAGAAGAGGCAAGGGTAGGAAACTGCTTGAGCAAGTGATTAACAAGGAGAATGCGCTGATTTGAGGACACCAGAATTTGGCCTGTTCCCCATAAACCCCACATGTCTTCCAACCATAAAACAGGCGTAGTTGCACTGATGCCTAAGAGGGCATTAGTGCTGGTAGCTGATAAGTTTTTTGTGTAGGTAAGCGCCTGGGCATACGTTTGGAACCAAACCGTACGGTGTTTCATGATTTCCCCTTTTATATTTGTCGAACTATAGTATGTCACGAAACAGCCGGTTATGTGGGTTATTAATGGGACAAGGCAGGATTGGCTGCCTATTACGCGCCGCGCTTTGCCGAAGCGTTGGGTTGCACTATTCGCGCCGCGCACCGCGTGACATGCTAGCTGCGGCGGCGATCTCTTCCGCTGGTTCGGTAGTAGTTGCGTTTGTCTGTGTACATGGAGAGGTCAGCGAACTTCGAGAGCTGGTCAAGGCTGCTCTCAGGATTGTCCCTGTGGAAGGCTACACCAACTGCAACTTCAACCTTTTCGATTGGAGGCTTAGACCAGTTAGCGCAAAGCGTGCGGAACTTCTGCTCTGCTTCGGCGAACTCTTCCTTGGTGCATTCAAGAATGACGGCGAATTCGTCTCCACCCAAGCGGTAGCACAAGCCATATTCGGAGAAGGCCATCAAAACACATTCGCCCGCGCCCTTAAGAAGGATGTCACCTGCGTAATGGCCAAGGGTGTCGTTAATTTCTTTAAGGCCATTTACGTCCAAAATAGCTATAGCGAAGTTCTCCGGAATGGCTTTTCCACTCATGTGGAGCAGCTGCTCAAAGTAGGCACGCTGATTGAAGAGGCCGGTAAGAGAGTCTGTAGTTGAAATAGTGCGAAGCTCTTCTTCCTGTTTCTTTTCTTCGTCAATATCGGAAAGTGACATGAGAAGAGACTCAGGGAGGTTGTTCTCACCACGGTTTATTACGCTGAAGGTAATACGGAGCCATTTTCCTTCGTTGCTCATAAAGTCACAGGAAATGGCAGTGTGCGTTTTGAGGCGTTCCTGAAGCGTGTCTGGATTGATGAAATGGAACACCTGATCACGGTATTCGTTAGCGCAAACATACGCAATATGACCAAGATGCTCAAGACCAGCTTCCTGAGCTTCAGCGCAATCAGGCGTGTGGAAGGTGGAATCTTTATCAAGAGAGACAAACTTGTTGTTTGGGAAATCAATAAAGTAGGTTGCAATAAACGAAGTTGAGAGTGAGTCAATAATGCGCTGGCGCAGAGTGCTTTGAGAGAAGGTTTGATCAAGCGTGTTATCAATATCTTGCTTGATGAAACTTAAGTAGTGAATAATGAGCATCAGCGCAACAATAGTCAACGCCAAATTAGTGACGCGCATTTCTCCATCAATAGCCTGAAGAACGGTACCAAGAACCATAATGACCATGATGAGGATAAGGGAAAGGCGATTGTTCTTCTGATACTTATTGCCGAATGAAGTAAAGCTTGCAATAAGGATGATAAGCGCAATTGCTACTACCAAAAGATACGCAATATAGAGGGGACCGTGATGATAATGGAAGGTCTCATCAACGTAGAAAACCAAACCAAACGGAATGGATACCAGCTGGAATAAGGCATTGCCAATAACCAGGCCGAAAGAAAACTTGTGAGCTTCTGGCTTCATGAAGTTGATGGCAACCAAGATGGCACACAGCGGAGTAACGGTGTAATCCAAATACTTTGAGATTACGAGGAAAATGCCATTTCCTAAAGAATTACCCGAGAGCTGTACGCCTAACCATTCCGCGGCTATAGCTAAGGCAACGCATCCAATAGTGAGAGAAAAGAGGTTCTTATTCTTGGGGGGAAGAAGGGTGCTTTCTCTGATAATTACCAGAGCCGTCCCCAAAGAAAGCAGGAGCATAAATGTAAGTGCGTTATACATCATGGTAACTCCTGTCTATCTCCCTCAAAGTATTACAATTTTAGCCTAAGTAGCATAGGGTAGATGGTTCCAATAATGGGACAACCACACTTTTTGGACAATCCGCTCTCAACAGAGAAGCGAGCGTGCCTTTTGGCCAACAGTCATTTTCATCATGTCTTTTTCTCGAAAAGAATTCGTGCTCTATAAAGGAAATCATATTTTTTCTGTAAACTGTGAACCTTAAGAAAAAATACAAATATTGAAGAATCAAAAACAGAAATCTATTACGAAAATCGTACGATTCGCATTGCTTCCCCTACTAATATGGAGACAGTTTTATGACTTTGAACGAACACGATCCAATATTTGAAGAAGAACAAAATCATCTTTCTGAAACGTATCAGGCTCTTTTAGGGCTTCAAGAAAGCCTCGTAAAAAAGATTGGCGAAATTGCCACCCAGGCTGCCGAAGACAAGGAAAACATGACTGAAGACATGTTGGCCAACTTGAACAGCTGGGATGAGGCAATGGAGACTTGGGCTGCGTTTGCGGCAATCGATCGCATCATTGAGGCCAACAATTTGTCTCATGATTTGAACGTGGAAAAGCTCAACGATGTGCGCACTTTGTTGCCAAAGCCTTACTTCGCCAAAGTTGAACTTCAATTTAACCCTAACGCTCCGGCAAAGGAACTCTATATTGGCAACGCAGGCATTTCCGATGATGACTATCGCAGGCTAGTAATTGACTGGCGCTCGCCGGTAGCTGAGGTGTATTACAACCAGGATTTGGGACCAACTTCTTATAAGGCAAACGGACGCACGATTAATGCGGAGCTTAAGCTTCGCCGTCAGTTCGACCTTGAGCGCGACGTGCTCCATGCTTACTTTGACACCAATGTGGCTATCGAGGACTCGCTGTTGTTGGCGTCTCTCTCAAAACAGCGTTCCGAGAAGATGCAGGCCATTACGGCAACCATTCAAAAAGAGCAGAACACTGTGGTCCGTCATGAAGACGTGCCGGTGCTTTTAGTAAATGGAATTGCAGGTTCGGGCAAAACTTCTGTTTTGTTGCAGCGCATTGCCTATTTGTTCTACCAAAACCGAGAAGACTTAAGCCCTGAGCAGGTGTATCTCTTAACGCCAAACCCTGTTTTTTCTCGTTACATTGACGGCGTTTTGCCAGATTTGGGCGAAAAGAATCCTCAAATGGCAACCTGGGAAGATTTCTCAGGCGAATTGTTGCCAGAGGGAAGAAGTGGTACTGATGTGCGCACCGAGATGGGCATGTTTGAGGTGGTAGATCAGGCCATTAAATCCTTACAGTTGGGCGAAAATGACTACAAAGACATCAAAAAGGATGATGTTCGTTTCGTATCTGCCCAACAAATTGACAAAATTGCCCAGAAATTTAGTACTATTGCGCCGGGCCCTCACTTGATAACGCTCATCAGGGAAGAACTCCTCAAGCGTGTTAACGCGCGCATTAAGCAGTTGGGTTCTTCGGAGCGCGCACAAAATGAGGTTGAGACTCTCACTAATGCGCAGCAGTTAGAGCTCTTCGGCGAACAGGTAGCTATTGATAGCGAAGAGGATGCAAAGCGCTACGCCACCAAGATGATGCAAATTCGCTATGCAAGCGTTCTTGAGTCAGTGGAGAGAGACGAGTGGCTTCGTATTGATCGCATTGGCATGCGTCTTACGGGAGAAACCCACCTTGATGATACGTTATGGCTGTATGTAAAGCAGGCTCTCACGGGTATGAGTGATGCTTCCGTCAAATATGTATTTATTGACGAAGTACAGGACTACACGAAAGCACAGCTCACTATTTTGGCTCGCTATTTCAGGCGCGCCCATTTCCTTCTTTTGGGAGACCAGTATCAGGCCATCAAAGAAGGAACGGCAACCTTCCCTGAGATTCGAGAGCTGTTCGAGAAAGCAATTGGCTCAGTAGAGGAGTGCAGATTGCTTACTAGTTATCGCTCCACTCCGGCAATCACGAACCTTTTCGCCAGCTTATTGAGCTCTGAGGAGCAGATGAATATCTCTTCCGTTCAGCGTAGCGAAGAGGAGCCTTTGGTGCGAGCATATGACAACGCCGAAGCATATTGGAATGAGTTGAGCCAAATCATTGATGCTGCTCATGCGAAAGAAGGCCTTACGGCAATCATTGTTCCGTACAAGGATTTCGCGAAACGCCTGGTAAAAGAGTTGAATAAGCAGGGCGAAGAGAAGGTTATCGCGCTTGATAATAACGCAACGCTTCCTTCAGCGGGTGTGGTGGCTATGCCGCTCAAGCTTGCAAAAGGTTTGGAGTTTGATCGCGTCATTATTCCTGAGGCAACGGTACAGAATTATCCTGACACCGAGGTCTCGCGCAATCGTCTTTACACGGCTATTTCTCGCGCAACACGAGAGGTTGCTATCCTTTCGAAGGGTGCAATGACAAAGTTGTTAAAGGCGGAATAAGAGACGTTGCGACGAGGCAGCCTTGAGATGTGAGGTTTGGTTGCCTGTTAGTAGGTTAATTGTAGGGCGTGCAAGTTGTTTGCAGGTCAGCAAGAAAAACTGCCAGGAAGAGCGCTGGCGCGGGCCAAAAAGAAAGGAAACGCTTTGGCTATCTATAAAAGCATTGCAGAACTTATTGGCAACACTCCTTTGGTTGAGCTGGTCAATTACGTGCAAAACCACCAGCTCAACGCTACCCTTTTGGCGAAGGTTGAGTGTTTCAACCCAGCAGGTTCGGCAAAAGATCGCATTGCGAAATCAATGATCGAGGAAGCCGAAGCAGCCGGAAAACTTGATGAGAACACCGTAATCATCGAGCCTACTTCGGGAAATACGGGCATTGGCTTGTGTGCGCTGGCAGCAACGCGCGGCAACAAAGTAATTATTGTTATGCCTGAGACGATGTCAGTTGAACGTCAAAAGCTCATGAAGGCATACGGCGCGGAGCTCGTATTGACACCCGGTGCCGAAGGAATGGCTGGTGCAATTGCGAAGGCTGAAGAGCTTGCTTCTGAAATGGATAACGCCCTTATTGCAGGCCAGTTTGTAAATCCCGCTAACCCAAAAGCCCATTTCGAAACGACCGGTCCTGAAATCTGGGAACAGACAGAGGGAAACGTTGATATCTTTGTTGCGGGCGTAGGTACGGGTGGAACTTTGTCAGGAGCAGGAGCGTACCTCAAGCAGCAAAACCCTGATGTGAAGGTGGTTGCGGTTGAGCCAAGCGGTTCACCTTTGTTATCAAAGGGATACGCAGGTCCTCACAACTTGCAGGGAATTGGTGCAAATTTCGTTCCTGATACGCTTGATACCTCAATTTATGACGAGATTATTACGATAGAAAACGAAGAAGCCTATGAAGCAGGTCGTGAGCTTGCGGCAAAAGAAGGGCTTTTGGTAGGTATTTCCTCAGGCGCCGCGGTAGCTGCCGCGGCAAAACTTGCTGCTCGTCCAGAGAATGCGGGCAAAACTATTGTTGCGGTGTTGCCTGACACAGGCGAGCGTTATCTTTCAACAGAAATGTTCGCGTTTTAATTTGCCTACAGTTCGTTAGGTAAAAGGTTTTCGTAAGTAACTAACTTAGAACCGGAGTGCAGCAACCTAACCAATAGTTATCGTTTTTAGCCAGTAGCTCAATGATTGCGTGATAGCTCTTGGCCCCGTTTATTACAAGTTGGGATTAGACATGAAACCAGAATCAACTTCGCAAGAAGCAATTTTGCAAGCAGCACGCGAGATTGTTGCAGAAGAAGGAATACACCAGGTCACTATGCGCAAAGTGGCAAGCAAGTGTTCTATTGCTTTGGGCACGTTTTATAACTATTACTCCAACAAAAACGAGCTCCTTTTAGCGGTAATTGAAAGTGTCTGGCGAGACATTTTCCATGCTGGCCGCACCCTGGAATCAAAACATCACGAAGTTGAAACAGTGGGATTCGTAGACTATGTCGAATCGTTCTTTAAGCAGGTAACAAGAGGAGCGCAAGAATATCCAGGATTCCTTAGTGATCACTCGGCTGCTATTACGCAAGCTCATCGCCAGGAGGGAAAAGAGGTTATGGACGGAATCTTTTCCCATACGAAGCAAGAGTTGCTGACGTCTCTCCATAATGACCCAAACGTAAAAAAAGACACGTTTACCGCTGACTTTACCGAAGAGAATTTTATCGAATTCGTGGTAGATAATCTCTTCGTAGCCCTAACGCAAGAAAAGCAAAGCAATCCAACATTCCTAAAAGTCATCAGTAAGATTCTGTACTAATTGGCGAAGTAAGAATATTTACTAATTTTCCGAAATTTCGATACGAAAACGTGATTTATTGCCTAAAATGAACACTGTTCACTTAGAACCATTGTGGGCCTCTTCATGGGCAAGACAACATAAGGTGGGATTGTGATGTACGAAGAAATGATGCAGGAAGCAAAAAAGGAATCTTTCGAAATGAACAAGGTAAGCAACCTTTTCAAAGTAAAAAAGCGCACCTTGCTTGCAGTGGCAGGATGTGTCTGGTTTCTTGCAGGATGCAATATCGTAAACCTGGGCTTAATTGCGTGGAGCTCTTTAGAGAGCATCAGCATGATCATTATTATGTTGGCGATTGTGGTGTTCTTCGCATTCGGCACGATGTTTTTCAAGATTACCATTAAGCACACCAATCGAATTTTGGGCTATAAAGAGGCAACTCGTCCTGTGTGGGATTTCTTTGATGCGCGCGGATACGTCCTGATGGCAATTATGATGGGTGGCGGTATTTTGCTGCGCAATTCTGGTTTCGTACCAGAAGTGTTTATCGCCTTTTTCTACACCGGTTTAGGAAGTGCGTTGGCGCTTGCGGGCGTGCTCTTTTTCGCCAAGTTCTTCGCTACTCGCGAAATCAGTAAGAAGTAAAACTAGAATACTCTATCGCAGCGGACAGTGATTCTGCTTTGCCCGCCAATTGTGCATATCAAAAATAGCATAGTTATAAAAAGGATATACATATAAAAAAAGAATAGTAAAAGGGGGGTTAGCGGACAAAAAGTGTGTCTGGCCTTTTAATCGATAGAGTACGGATAT
>JBJEKV010000232.1:0-1922 GCA_051878815.1 Anaerotardibacter sp.
CGTTTGCTTGAACTTCTTGAACCATAGCAGAAAGTTCTTCGATTTGTTGTTCAACTTGCAAGTTCTTACCGTCCATACGTCTTAGAATCGCGCTCTTCACTTCTTCAGGAAGGTAGGTAACAACTGCTTCACGGTCAACTAAGTTCTGTCCGTCAGGCATTTGCGTTTGCGCCAAGCGAATCATCAAGTCTAACATTGCGCCACGGTTGACGGGCATAGTAGAGCCACTTGTAATCTTAATATCGTATTGATGCTTCAAGGACTTCAAAGGGAACTCTTTTAAATCGTAAGAACCGTCAGGTCGCGTAACACGAACGAACTTCTCTTCATTCCAGAATTGTTGCATACGTTTAAACCAAAGTTGCGCCAAGTAACCAAGGTTGTTTTCCATGAGCTTAACTTTCAATCGAATACGAGCTTGTCCTGCTTCTTGTAACGCCAAGATACCTTGCGCTGTATAAACGCCCGTTTCGGAATTACCTTTCAACGTATCGAAAACACCTGATACTTGCTCCATATCGCCTTTCATCGTTTCAATAGATTGCAAAATGTAAGCAGGCATTTGAGGAGCTTGTTCTCTACGCAATTCACTACCTGGATTCTTCCTGATAACCGCACCTGGCTCGTTTGTAATTGAACCATACGGAATACCACTGTTCTTGTCGATAATCCATGGCATGTTCGCTGTCGCTTTCGCGTTATCAACCACAGCATTACTTAATTCACTCATTGCCATTTGCGGAGAAAGTAGCTGTGCAATTTCACCTTCGCCCCAGAACTTGCCTGGCAATTCGTAATCCTTGTTAATAGAGAAGGGGAAGTCACCATCTTTATAAGGATTGTGTTCCGACTTAAGCAATACGCCCAACTCATTAGCAATCGTCAGCACGCGTCCTTTTGGATACTTCAACTTCACCTTGCCGTCTTTTTCATCTGTATACGTTGTTTCATCACGTGTCCAAATCTCTAAGACTAGCACCTGGTTATCTACTTTACTATTAATATCGTTTTTATTAACGAGCTCGCTATACTTAATCGTAGCACCATGAAGCTCAGACGCTTTCTCAGGATACATACGTTTTAAGCGATTCACGTTATGATAAGAAGCATAAATGATAAACTCCGCATCTTTCACGTTTGTAGCAAGTGGGTCAGGGAAGATGTTAAACGGATTAACGGGCTTACACTTGATTTCACGTTTATTAGAATCCCAATACAAGAAGTCAATGGACGTGCCCAACGTAAGCAACGTAATCAAGTTAGAATAAAGCTGTTTCGTCATATCCTCTCTATCCCATTCGTAAATCAACGCCTCCTGCAAGTCATTCACAAAGTTTAACGCTTCAGGGTGACGCGGCATTACTTGGAACTTAGGGTCGTTATCCAACATAATAGGACGGATAGTTTCAATAATAGAGAAGATATAGTTGCTAATTACTTCACTATGATAATCACGTTTAGCTTTACGTTTAAATAGCGAGCCGTCATACGCAGCCATGTACGTATTCCAACGACTTGTATACGGGTGCTTACTTACCATCGCTTCTTTAAACTTATAATCCCAATGACTGACTAATGTTTGCTCTTCCTTTTGATTTGCATTCATTTAACAACCTCTCTTTCGTTTTGCTTGCCTTTACCTTCAAATAACGGGTCAATAATATCTGCATCCTTTTTATCCGATTCATATTCAGGCTTGTAGTCCTCGCCATGATGCTCTAGGAGCAATTGTAGGGCAATACCCGTAGCCATGACTAAATCATCGTGAGAGCCTTCCTGAGCGTTTGTAGAGCCATTGTCTTCAATGATATACGTCATCATCTCATCGATAACAGCTTTATCTTTAATGCCAATTAGTTCTTCACGAATAAACTCCGCCAACTTGTCAATCATAAGTGGTTTCGTTTTCGCGCTAGTCGTCC
>JBJEKV010000233.1:0-1921 GCA_051878815.1 Anaerotardibacter sp.
TCGACAAGCTCTTCAATTCGCCAGACCATACGTTCTTTGACGCAATGTACGCTGCACTTGGTCAGGCGTTCTTTACGGTATCGGTAGGTATTGGATCCATGTCTATTTTTGGTAGCTATCTTGATAAGGACCGTGCTATTGGTGGCGAAGCGGTTCGTGTTGCATTCTTAGACACATTGGTAGCAATTGTTGCAGGTCTCATTATTTTCCCTGCTTGCTTCTCCTTCGGCGTAGAGCCAGGAGCGGGTCCTGGTTTGGTATTTGTAACACTTCCTACCGTTTTTGCTCAGATGCCTCTTGGTAGTCTTTGGGGTACCTTGTTCTTTATTTTTATGAGCTTTGCTGCTCTTTCTACCGTTATTGCGGTATTTGAAAATATCATGGCATTCTCCATGGACCAGTGGGGCATTTCTAGAAAGAAGGCAGTAGCTATTAATGGTAGCTTGCTGTTCGTACTTTCGTTGCCTTGTATCTTGGGATTCAATGTTTTGTCAGGCGTGGTTGTTCCAGGCATTGGCGACATCCAGGCAGTTGAAGACTTCATTATTTCCAACAACTTGCTGCCTATTGGTGCGTTGATTCTGGTTCTTTTTTGCACCAGCAAAAATGGTTGGGGCTGGGATAATTTCTTGGAAGAAGTAAATACAGGCAAGGGTCTCAAGGTTCCTAGCTTTATTTTTCCGTATGTGAGATATGTTGTTCCTGTAATTATTGTGCTGCTTCTTATTATGGGTTGGGTGCCAACTATTCAAACATGGATTGGATTAGGTGCATAATAAGCGCGGACAAGTATCCTTGTGTTCGGTTCCAAAGTTATTGATGGTCCAAGTTTTCTAAAACAGCAGGGAATAATAAAGCAGTGAATTAAAGGAACAGCAACGGTGAGCTCTTTTAGTTTTGATTGCGAATACGATAAGGCTTTGCTTTCGAAAAAAGATATTGCGCGAGATATTGCAATCTGCGGCAAGTCTTTAGCGAATAATGATTCTTCAAAGCTTGCAGATAAGGGAGCTCATGATCCAACTACAACGTTCTATTTTGTGCTAGAGAAGCTGTTTACGTATTTCGATTTTTCCAAAGATTCCCATTTACTTGATGTAGGCTGCTCAACAGGTCGAGTCTTGGCGTATTTTTACGAACAGGGTTTTCCGGGGAAGGCAACCGGTGTTGAACTTGATGAAGATTTGGGTAAATTTGCCTACGAATGGACTCAGGATTTTGAAAACCTGCAGGTTATCCAGGGAAACGTGCTTGAGCTGCCGCTTGATGACTACACTCACTTCTATTTATTCAATCCTTTTAATAGTGCCATTCTTAATGCGTTCTTGGACAAAATAAAAGACGAGGTCACGCATGACCTCGTCCTGGTACATATGTCAGATAATGGTGAAAACTTTAATTATGCTGGCCGTAAAGGTTGGCGCCTTCGCGCTCAGGGTATGATTCAAAACTGTGATGACCTAATTGCCTATGCGTGCCCTCAACATTATTCCGTTTGGGAATATTCGCCAGCGCGCTAAGATTTGCGCGCTTTGAGTTTTGGCTGGTGGGCTAGTGTCTGTGCGCCTAGTTCGCAAGAGACGGTTTGCGCTTTCTCGTAAAGAAATCCCGTAGAGAAATCTAAGAGTAAAGCCTAGTAGAGAAAGATGCTGGTGCCGTCAAAAGCGTCTTTTCCAATGGATGTCAGTTCGCCAAAGGTGTAATCAGAAAGGCTGGTGCAATCACAAAATGCTTCCTCGTCAATGAAGGTGACGCTTGGTGCATTAAGCGTGGCGAGCGCGGAGCAGAAGCGGAACGCAAATCTTCCAACAGAAGTAACGCTTTCAGGAAGGGTGGCTTCGGTCAACGAGCAGCAGTTGCTAAAGGCGGATGCGGGGATGAGTTCTATGCCGTCCTCAACGGTAATGTCTGTCAAATCACG
>JBJEKV010000234.1:0-8229 GCA_051878815.1 Anaerotardibacter sp.
GGCGCTGACCTGCGTCAACGCCTAAAATCAGACACACTTTTTGTCCGCTATCCCTCTGTCAAATCAAAGACGGAAGCGGTTTTGCATTTTCCCCTCGAAGAAGGTTTCTCTCACGATAATAATTCTCTCTAGAAGTAGTACACCGACACCCAGAGAGGCATGGTTAGGATGCAGAGCAGGGTTGATACAACATTGATTGCGCTTGCATACGGAGCCTCTTTGCCGTACTCCTGAGAAAAGGCAACCGACATTGATGCTGTTGGCGTCACAGCAGCAAGAAGCGTAATGAAGAGAATGCTTTGCGAATCAGGAACCACATTAAATCCTGCAACTACCTTGAGGAAAGCACATACAAGAAGAGGTAACAACAAAAGGCGAATACCGCTTACGAGCCATACGCGCTTGTTTGAAACGATACTTGGAAGCTTCATTCCTCCTACAATCATGCCCGTAAGCAGCATAGCAATAGGACCAATGAGTTTACCCATATCACCCACAAATACTTCAAGCGGACCATCGAGCCTGATACCTGTTACAAACATGACAAAACCCACTGCAAGCGCAATAAGGTTTGGCGCAAAGAAGATTCTCTTCCATTCAATATGAGGCTTTCCCTCAATAAGCGCCTTGCCGTGAGTCCACATGAAGAAAACCTGGACCGTCAGATAGGCAAGCGAGTAGATACACCACTCTTCGCCTAAACAATATCCTACTAAAGGGAAAATCAGGTTGAACGTATTGGAATAGATGCTGGCCATTTTCTCTAAGCCCGACAAATGGAGTGGTCTTGCAATAAGATACACCACTGCCATCTGGATAAACTGAACCGCTAGTCCTACTCCTAAGGCGAAAAGGAAGCCTTGCAAAATAAGAGGATCGTACTCAAGCTGAAACGCCGAAATGATTGCGCACGGACTTACCGCATAGAGCATAATCTTCGACAGAACTTTACTCTGGTCGGATTGTAAGATGTGAGTACGCACAAGACAGAAACCTACACCCATGATTAAGAAGAGTGAGGCAATCTTTTCTATCAACAGTATCGTAATCACGTTTTATCAGTCCTTCGCTAAAGCACATGCACGGCATCAGCCATAGCTTTAACAGCTTTGGCTACCTCATCAACACAGTCAGTTCCCTTTTCGGCAATAATCTTAACAATAGCAGAACCTACGATAGCACCATCGCTCACCTGAGCCATAGCAGCTGCAGTCTCAGGGCTACTAATACCAAAACCAACGGCAACAGGAATATCAGTTGCCTGACGAACAAGCTCCACCATTGCTCCAATGTCAGTAGTGATTTCACTACGAGTTCCCGTTACACCAAGCGAACTTACACAGTACACAAAGCCTTGAGCTTCCTTAGCAATCATGCCAATGCGATCTTCACTTGTTGGAGCAATAAGGCTAATGTAGGCAATATCGTTCTCGGCCATAATTGGTGAGAACTCTTCTTTCTCCTCATAAGGAGTATCAGGAAGAATCAAACCATCAATGCCAATTTTAGCAGCACGCTTTGCAAAACGCTCAACACCGTAATGGAACACAATGTTGCCGTAGGTCATAAACAGAAGTGGAGCCGATACTTCAGATCGAATTTCTGCCACCATATCCATAATCTTGTCGGTATCTACCCCGCCCTCTAATGCTCGAAGGTTAGCACCTTGAATAACTGGACCTTCAGCAGTTGGGTCACTAAACGGAATACCGAGCTCAATAAGGTTTGCGCCAGCCTTATCAAGAGCCTTGATAATTTCTTTTGTTGTCTCTAAATCAGGATCACCACAAGTTACGAACGGAATAAATGCTTTTCCGTTTCCCTTTTTGAATGCGGCTTTGATTGTCTCGTTGCTCATTGTTTACTCCTCGGTGATGTTCTGACCGCGATAACGTGCCATTGCTGCACAGTCCTTATCGCCACGACCGCTTAACGTGATAACCATAATCTGATCTTTGTCCATGGTTGGCGCAATTTTTATTGCTTCAGGAATCGTTTCGGGGGTTAGCCCTCCAGCCAACATAAAAGGCCTCTCAATTCCTTCAAGCAAGCTCCAATCAAAACTCTTCCTCAGGCGTTTTGCCACAAGGGCGCGTACCGGCAAGCGGGAACGTGCGCAAAACGCCGTCTTCCAACTTCACCAATGTCTCTGGGCTTGCACCAGCCAACTCAATGTCGTCACTGGAGAAATAGAACATGTAGGAACTTGGGTTTGAAGCCCTCAAATAACGATACGAATCAAGAAGGCTTCCTTCAAAATCTGCGTCCAAGCGGTTCGAGAGTACTACCTGGAAAATATCGCCCTCTTTTAATATGGTGCTGTGCCTGGCGAATATGAGCAACCGGATTAGTGCCTTCCTGAACCTGACCATCAATGCAAACCACACCGTCGCGCGCTGTGATTTCCATTACTGGGTCATAACCAAGGAAGGTGTACCTGCCCCATTTTTCAGCAGCTTCTGCAGATTCGAGTAAATATACGGGGGATGAAACCCCTTTAAGGATACGAAGAACTTCCATAGGGGTACGAACATCAGAATAGATTTCTGTTGCAAGAGGAAAACGACAAAACTCAGGCTGCTCTTGCGCAATTGCTTTTATCTGAACACTTGTCCTATTCATTGCCATCATGTGGCCTCTCCTTACCAGAGCATAAAAAAACGTCCTTGTCTTTAATACGCCAAGGACGAGAAAACCCGCGGTGCCACCTTGATTCACAATAGATATCGTGCTCTTAACGAAGCGCTATCACGCTCCCGACTTGTTACGTCAGTCATAACGTCACTGCTTTTTCACAGTGCCCTCAGCAGGCCCATCAACTGGATTCAAGTCCGCGCCACTCTCAACAAATGTGGCACTCTCTGTATGGATGAACTTCCAGCATCCTCCCCGCTTCAACGGTTTACGTTTGAAGTCTGCGTCCGCTACTTTACTTTAGTCAAGTGATTTTTTTAATTTTAACTTTTCGCTCTCCGCGGCATTTCGGTAGATGTCTTCACGATACGGCGCGCGAGGATCATCTTCGTTATCCCACAAATCTTTGGCAACTGGAGCCCATTTTTCTGCGAATTCGCGACACTTGCCGCACAGATGCTGAACGGCTTCTTCTTTCTCAAGATCTGTGCAACGCGCACCCGAACGCTCAACCATTTTTTCAAGCGCGTCAGGGTTTTCAAGCATTGGACAAGGACGAAGAAGATTCTCATTAAATGGCTGATTGTTGTAGTACTCCATAAAGAGAGGAGACTTCAGGCAATCGAGCAATGACATATCGCGAATGTTGGCGCTCGAATAGTGAACAAACACGCAAGGCTCAACGTCACCCGCCGCATTGATATGAAGGTAGCGCCTGCCACCTGCTATGCAGCCGCCAACATATTCGCCATCATTTTGGAAGTCCATGATAAACAGCGACTTCTCATCACGCATTTTGCGCACAAAGTCATACATCGCTACTCGCTGATCAACAGTGAGCATCAAATCAGTTGGCGCATCGGCACCAACTGGCATATAGGTAAAGATCCAGCAAAACAGCGCACCCTGCTCAATCATCCAGTCAACAAAATCTTCGGAGCCAATGACACCTGCATTTTGGGACGTAATGCAGGCCGAAACACCAAAAGGAAGGCCGTGAGACTTTAGGAGCTCCATAGCAGCAACAACTTTTTTGTAGGTGCCTTCGCCACGACGCGCATCGGTTGTCTCTTCGTTACCTTCAACGCTAATTGCAGGCACGAAATTCTTGACGCGTATCATTTCCTGACAGAAGTCCTCATCAATCAAGGTTGAGTTAGTAAAGCACAGGAAACTACAATCAGGATGAGCTTCGCACAGTTTGATAAGGTCCTTTTTGCGAACCAGTGGCTCGCCGCCGGTATAAATATAGATGTGGATACCTAATTCCACGCCCTGGTTGATAATTGAATCAATCTCATCGTACGTCAGATTGAGCTGGTGGCCATATTCGGCTGCCCAACAACCCTCACAATGAAGGTTGCATGCACTGGTTGGATCAAGCAGAATTGCCCAAGGAATATTACACTGATGCTTGATGCGCATATCTTCCTGTTTTGGCCATGCAAGCAAGTTGCCGTCAACAACGAAGTTCTTAATCAAGTCATCCCTTACTTCAGGATTCAACTCCGTAATGCGCATAATCAATTGATACCAATTATTCTGACTGGAAAGAGCATCACGAAATGCTTTACGCTGCGAATTAAACACTTTTTCCGGAACTACAGCGTCAATCATGTCCATAATTTTTTGAGCATGATCTTCAGGATCTTCGAGAAAGTAATCGAGAGACTTTCTCATTGCCCCGCGTTTTACTTGATTCGTAACGCTCATTTGATTGTTCCCCCTTAATTTGGTATAACACAAGAAATAATCCTCAGTGGGTATTATCGTGCTGAAAAATTGAGGTAACAATTGCCAGTTTTTTAGTTTATGAGAATTAATTCCCATAGTTTTATGATTTGAGCAGTAACGAACAAAATTAATACAACAAGTAAAAAAGACCCGATGAATTAATCGTAAGGAAATGGTGAAGTATGGCAGCAGAAGAAAAAATAGACAGAAGATCGAAACGAAGTAAGAAAGCATTTCATAAAGCATTCCTTAAACTTCTTAAAGAAAAAGACCTCTCAAAAATTACCGTTAAAGAAATTGCTGAAAAAGCTGACCGCGATAGAAAAACCTTCTATCTACACTACGACTCTATTGATTCGCTCATTGACGAAATATTGATCGAAGAAATAACTGAAACAATCACTACGATTAGTGAAGAGTCTCTCAACGAATCCGGCTTGCTTGATATCCAGCTCTTGTTTATCAACCTTTTCGAAAGCTTTTTCTCAAACGCTTCTACAAAAAGCATCCTTTTCAGGCATGTTGATACCGAGAAGGTTGTTATGAGGTTATGCCCTGTCTTATCGGACGTAATTACTGAACGTAATCTGTTTGGACTTGATGAAGCAATCAAACCGTATCTAGGAATGTTTGTTACGTATCACTGCGCAGGCATAATTGCGATACTTCAACAAGGAACCTTCAACAATGATCTTTCCTCGCCTCGCTTGGCGGAATTAGCAGGAGCGGCTGTTTTAGGAGGCATCGAAGGCCTCAACAAAGCAGTAAGAACAACCGATTTAGAAGAAGTAGAAGCCACCCCTGCGAAAAACAATTAGTCTACGAATTCGAAAATACGAGCCCGCGAATTCCTTGTCTGAAGTAATAGCCTAGTTCACGAATACAAAATAGCTTTAATCTGCGAATTCCTTGCCCGGAACAATATCCAAGCGTCCTTCTTTATAGAAATACTCGTGCATGCTTTCCCTCATTGGCATAGTTTGCTTGATAGCAATTGCCTCTTGAGGACAATGCGCACGACAAATACCGCAACCAACGCAATACTCTTGATTTACTACCATCTTGCCGTCGGACTCACGGAAGCTGATTGCGTTTTGTGGGCAGTACTTCTCCAGGCACTTCTTGCAACCAATACACTTATCGTGATCAACCGTTGCAGTCCAACCCGTTGGAGAGAAACGACGCTTAACGTCAGGTGTTGCATTTTTGGACAAGTTGAAAGCTACGCAACAACAAGGACAACAGAAGCAGATTTCCAAGAAGGCATCCATTTGATCATTTCCGAATCCCCAAATAAGCTGCTCAACTTCAACCCATAACGATTGGCACGTTAAGCCCAATTCGGCAGTTCTATCAACCCGCTCGATCCTGGCCCATTTGTTTAACGTGTTGCCACACCACTTCTGCAGGAGCATCAATTTCAATAGCAACACCACCCGCGTTAAGAACCGGCTCCTTGCTTGGATCAAGATAATCATCACCAAGCAGCGTAACGTCCTTATAAGGCTCTTTGATTTTATGGCGAAGCGCATATACCGATGCAGCTGCCAAGCCTACAATTCCCGCAACAGCAACACCTAAAATAGTTCTTCCCAATGACGACTTTCCCATATCAGCCTCCTGACCCCCACCGTCTTTGGCTTTTCGCTCTTCTTGTACGGTATTCACTATTCGTACGCCGCCGCGAAAAGAGGCATGTCTTAGTTGCACGTCTCCTTATACGGACACGAATCGCAGTCGTAGTTATAGTTACATGGAGTAAAAACGTGCGCGTAGGCACTCTTGAAAAGCTGGACAAAATCTTCAATTGAGTCTTCGTTCAGCGAATAATACACCGAAGTTCCTATTCTTTTACGCGTGAAGATGCCTACTTGTTCCATTATCTGAAGATGTTTTGTAGCTGCAGGCTGAGAGATGTTAAGGATTTCGGCAATATCGCCTACCTTGAGCGTTTCAGGCTCATGCGATCCGAGAATTTTTACCATTTTCATGCGCGTAGGTTCGCTCAACGCTTTCGCATAAGCGCAAAACCTATCAACAATAGTATACGCTTTCATGGCAGCCTCCTTTATAACCATATTGTAATATAGTTTTAAAAAGGAAACCATGAAAAGCGTAGTTGATTTCTTGGTTTTATAAGAGGTTTATTGAGTTTTCTTCTTTAGAATTCGGCTGCTTTCACCGTGAACTTCATTTGCTCTTCGCCATAAGCTTAAGCTTTTTAATCGTATATTTAGGCGCTCTCTACCACGATTGACTCTACTTGTTCTGCTGCTTTTTCAACTGCATCAGAAGCACATTCAACAGCACTCAAAATGGAGCGTGCAATATGGCGCTGTTCCGGATGAAGGTCGGCTTGGCCATAGAGTTCACGAACCGCTTCGATATAAAGATTGTCACACTTGCTCTCAATATCTTGAGCTTGAATCAAATAGAACTTAATCTGCTCGTACTGCTTAGAGTGAAAAGGGAGAAGATCCACCGCTGACTTTAGTGATTGAAGGGCTTTTACTACCAGCGTAATCATTTCATAACCTTCTTTTTCAATATGGTCACAATGATAGTAGTACGCTTTAATAGCAATGTTCTCAACGGCATCGCTAATATCATCAAGAGCATTTGCGAGTGCAACCATGCTATTTCGCTCAAAAGGAACAGAGAAGTCCAAGAGCAAATGATGCTGGATTTTATGCGTAACGGCATCTGCGTCATTTTCGATAGTATGAAGGGCATTCATCAAGTCCCTACTACCAAAATCTCCGACACTTACCGCATTTTCCAAATTACAGGCAAGTTCGAAAGCAAACTCAATCTGCTTCACATATGCATCAAAATAGTTAAACCCACGTTCGTTAAGCATCAATAACCCTCTCTTGTTGAATCAGACAACAATCTCTTTGTTGATTTAAACAACATCCTTATGAATAGCTTTATGTATTGTTTTAGTAATTACGTTTAGTAATGGTTTGTTAGCGCAATGAGATTCGCCAAACACATTTGTAACAACGAGGACTTCCCCCTCAATCCCTCATCCAAATGCGCTCTTAAATAATGAGTAAGAAGAAATATGTGAACACAAACGCCAGAAGGCCGCATCCCGGAAAGGTGAGCACCCACGTCAAAACCATTCTTCCCGCAAGATCCCACTTAACTGCGCGAATTCGCTTCTCGGCACCAACACCCATGATGGCAGTTGTTTTGGTGTGGGTAGTAGATACTGGCATACCGGTAAAGGTTGCAAGACCAATACAGAAACATGCAGAAAGACAAGCGGCGAATCCTTGGTGGTGCTCCATTTTCACCATATTCATGCCTACACTTTTAATAATCTTCCTGCCACCAAGAACGGTTCCTAAACTCATGGTTAAGCTCACCACAACTACCAACCACAAAGGAAAACCGCTCATGTCTGAAGAACCATACACACCAAGCATGATGCCAAGCATGGTCAAACTAAGAAACTTCTGACCATCTTGCGCACCATGAAGAACCGCAACACCTGCACCTGCCACAATCTGTGCATGTCTAAAGAATCCTTCAGCTTTTCTGCGGTGCATATCCTTGCAGATGATTTTGATGAGACGCGTAAACAACCAACCTGTACCAAAACCGAGACACGTGCTGATAACTAAGCCGTACAGCACCTTAACCCACTGGTCGAAGTTAACACCGCCAAGGCCACCTTGCAGCGCAATAGCTGCACCCGTGATACCTGCAATGAGCGAATGGCTCTGACTTGTTGGAATGCCAAACGCCCACGCAACAACACCCCACACAATAATGGCTACCATAGCCGCTGCAAGAGCAACTAGCGCAGCATGGTTATCTCCTCCAAAATCAACCATGCCAAAAATGGTGCTC
>JBJEKV010000235.1:0-8199 GCA_051878815.1 Anaerotardibacter sp.
TCTTTTCCAGAAAGGGTGTCATTGCACGAAGCTTCGATGCCTGTAGTGCCATACTTGGTTGAAGCATAGCCCACCACATGAGCAGCCAAGGTTCCTGCAGGATATTCGCGCTCATACGAACCATCTTCTTGCTGAACACTTCGTGCTAACACCACGTTGTCGTAGGTAGTAATGGTGCCTCGCTCGGTGTTGGATTCTTTTGCAATAGTGTGGTTATTAATTGGCAGCTGCTGGTAATAGTCTGCCTGAATAACCATGATAAGCGTGAGGTTTGCAATAAGAAGCGCAATCAATGCCGCAAAAGCAATCATGGTCTTAGTAATGTGCTGGCCTAACGATACACGACCCAAAACACCTGATGAATGAAGCAATCCGGTGCCCGAAATCATTTCCGTATCTAAGCCCGTGCTCTGGTCTCCGCACTTGAGCAAGAAGCCTACCGCAATGAAGCTTGCCAAAAGGGACGAGCCACCCTGACTTACGAAAGGAAGGGTCAAACCGGTAAGAGGAATAAATCGTGTTACACCACCAACAATAATGAAAGCCTGCAACACGATAGAAGCAGTCAAGCCAACCGCAATAAAAGAGCTTACGTCGGATTTTGCACGAGCTGCCGTTACCAAACCACGGATTGCGAAGGTGAGGAACAACAGCAATACGCCCGCTGCACCAAGCAAGCCGGTCTCTTCGGCAATCGCACTAAAAATGAAGTCACTTTCAACAATAGGAATCTGACTTGCCAAGCCATTTCCAATTCCCACACCAAACAAGCCACCATCGGCAATGGAGAACAAGGATTGGCAGAGCTGATAGCCCTTGTTGGAAGCATCAGCGAATGGGTCAAGCCACGTTGAAACACGTACCTGTACGTGGTCGAACAAGCCATAAGCAGCAACGCCCGCAAACGCAATCATGGCCAGACCGAACAAAACATAGAATTTTTTGCCCGTTGATACATAGAGCATCACAATGAATACGGCAAAAACAACCAATGCGGAACCCAAGTCCTTTTCGAACACAATGATCAAGAAGGAAATGGCCCACATAATCAACATTGGCAAAAGCGTAGAAATCTGAGGAAGCTTAAACGGACCTACCTTTTGCGTGAAGATAGAAAGCAGCTCTCGATTCTGAGCAAGATAGCCTGCCAGGAAGAGAACAATCAAAATCTTCGCAATTTCGCCTGGCTGGAAAGAGAAGCCCGCAATGGAGAGCCAAATGCGACTACCGTAGATTTCCTGACCAACGAATGGAAGCATTGGTGAGAGCAACAGCAAACAACCCACCGTCATGAGGGTGTATTTGTAGTTGCTAATCTTGTCTAAATTCTTAATGAAAATGAGCACCAAAATCATGCAGACAATGCCCAAGAACAGCCACATGACCTGCTTTGTTGCTAAATCGGGAGCCAAGCGCGTAACAAAAGCAATGCCAATGCCCGAGAGCGCAAAGCTGACCGGCAAAAGGCCTGGGTCTGCTTGCGGTGCCAAAAAGCGAACTGCCACATGAGCAACCGCAAAGGCAAGGAAGATACCAATTGGCACGATGAGTGTATCAAGGGTTACCTGATTTCCCTGATGAAGTGCCAACATGGCGAAGAGAATAATAACAACAGGCGCCGCCAAACAGAGGAGCGCTAATTCGATATTACGACGACTCATGCCTTAAGCACCTCCATTCTCTTGGCTTGCATCCTGGTTATCAGTATGAGGAACTGCCTCAATCGTAGAATCTTTTGCTTTTTGAGATTCTTCGGCAATAGTGAGCTCGTATTCCTCAATCAAGGAATTTGCGGCCTCAATGCCATCAACCGCCATACCCTTAGTGATGCGCTGAGCAACACCGGCTGGCAATTTATCAACTTCGACATCAGTAGTGCGATCAAGCGAAGAAAGCGAGATTCCCAAGAACGAGTCTTGAATACCCCGATACACACTTACTTTTCCGTTTTCCGCAATGAGGTACGCCGAATTATTAACATACGCATAGGCGCCGAATGCCGAAGCAGCCAAAATGAGCACCACCAAAAGTGCCACAAACACCACGCTCATGCGTGATTTACGCTGCTGCTTCTTTCGTTTTACCTGGGTAAAGCCTTGCACATCAACCACAACAACGGTGACGTTATCGTGACCGCCAGCACGCAGTGCAGCTTCAACCAATTCTTCGCAACACTTTTGAGGATTAGAAACCGAGGAGAGGATATAGCGAATCTCTCGGTCTTCAAGCATGGTATTAAGACCGTCGGAACAGAGGAGCAAACGGTCACCCGCAACTACATTGAGCTCGTAGATGTCAGGACGCATATACGCATCCGAACCAATAGCACGCGTGATTACAGAACGATTAGGATGGAAGCGTGCTTCCTCTTCCGTGATTTGACCCGACTCAATCATGTCAGCCATCAAGCTGTGGTCGCGCGTGATTTGCTGCATGTGACCACCGTGAAGCAAATACGCACGAGAGTCGCCCACTTGTGCAACTAGCAATCGCTCATTCTCAACCATAGCAGCCGTGAGCGTTGTACCCATGCCATCACGACCAACACCCTGTGCCGGTGCGCGCATAACATTGAGGTTTGCAGCAACAACTGCCTGCTCGAGGCCAATAGCGTCAAGATGCTCAGGGGTCATTTCTGCCAAGGTCTGAATGGCAATTTCGGAGGCAACTTCGCCTGCTTCATGGCCACCCATACCGTCTGCAACCGCAAAGAGCGGTGCTGCAAGGAGCATGCTGTCTTCATTATGTTCGCGTACACGGCCTACATCAGTGCAGCCGCCAAAAAAGGCACCCGAAGATGAAAGCTTTAGATTAGTGTTGGTCATTTATGCAAACCTTACTCGCATCGTAACGCCGCCAATGGTGACCTTGTCACCAGACTTGAGCGCGAGCGGAGCCTGGATATAGACATCGTTGACCAAGGTGCCGTTAGTGGAACCCATATCTTCGATAAACAAGTTTTGACCCATGAGAACAAAACGAGCATGCTGCGATGAAACGTAGTCACCGCGAATGGTGATGTCTGCGTTAGGATTTCTACCAATTACAACCGGGCCGGTTACGGTGATGTTTACCCCTCGTAATTCCTTAGGACCCTTCTCAACGGTAACAGTCCAATTCTTCTCTTTTTTACGCTGGCCCCGCACTAAGCCAATTCCCGTTTTCATGATAGCGAAAAGGAACACGTAGAGCAGTGCTACGAAAAGCAATCGGCCAATTAAGAGAATTATGTCAATCACGAAAAATCCTGTCTAACTAGTTCGTTTATTGTGTATTGAGGAATAACAAGATTCTTATTGATAGATAAAAAGGAAAGTTGTTGTTCCTATGGTAATACGATCATTATTGTTCAAGGTTGCCTGAATAATATGCTTGCCATTTACCAGCGTGCCATTAGTTGAACCCAAATCAACTACTGCCCATGAACCAGTTGGCTCATGACGAAGCTCTGCATGAGTGCGAGACGCATTCAAGTCATCTAAAACAATATCGCAATTAATAGCACGACCAATAAGGATGCGTGCTGATACCAAATCAAAGGTTCTTCCGGTAGAAAGGTTTACCAAAGAAGGAGCTGAAGTCTGTCTGGAAGCTGGGTCGATGATGACCGTATTGGATGAAGCATCAGCAATTGCTGAGTTGTAATAGTCCTGATTTTCGGCCATTACATCAACGCCGGAAGCCTGATCAAACGGTGCAGGCTCCTGATAATGATTGAAACCACCCTGTGGCTGACCGCCCTGTGGTGCACCATACTGAGGCTGTCCACCCTGCGCTCCGTGAGGCTGGCCAAAGGACTGACCAAAGTTATCCTGCTGAGGAGCCAAACCATAGCGCTGCATTTCTTCTTCGCGAAGCTGCGCAATGATTGGAGGAGAAACCATCTCCGCAATAACCTCGAATTTACCGGAGCGAAGTTCGTCATCAACAATGAAGCGAACCAATGGAGCACCGTCCATGGTCAAGCCTGTTTCACTTGCTTTTGCACGAAGGTAAGTTTCGGTCTCACCTGCAAGCGTTGGATAGTATGCAAAGAGCCTATCATCGTCTTCAGGATTTACGAGTACGGTATACAACGTTGGGGCAAGTTCTTTTCCAGCGCCCACAAGCTTATTGCGACGCATCTGTTTTTCTGCTTTTTTTGCTATCTGTACAGGAGAAATAGGTGCATCAAATAGCTTGTCGTTCATTCCGTCAAAGCCATCCTCAACACGGTGTTCAAACTTTGAAAAAAAGCCCATCGAACTACCCCCGGTTCGTTCATTTTCTATAACTACATATACAGTCAACATGATGCCACAAAACCACAAAAAAGTTTGTAGTTTCTATCGAATTGCCATACAAACACGCGTTTTTTAATGAACGTTTAAAGGGTGGCGGGAGCGATGTGAGGCGTGCGGCCACGGAGAGAAACGGGGACGATGCGTGGCACGCGGCTGCGGAGGGCAATAGGTACTATGCGTGGCACGCGGCCAGGCAGGACGAAGGTAAAAGCGGAGGCGAAGACGAGCGCGCGGCCAAGCAGAGCAGAAGCAGAGCAAACGCGGGCGCGAAGCTCTGCCTAGTTTTCCTTATTTTCTTGAAGTTTGAATAAAGGTGCGCTAATCTAACCAGTGCAAAACCACATTTGCGGGTGTGGCGGAACGGCAGACGCGCTGGCTTCAGGTGCCAGTGGGGGCAACCTCGTGAGGGTTCAAATCCCTCCATCCGCACCAGTAAAACGTATAAGGCCCAGGATTCAATTCGTCTCCTGGGCCTTTTTGGTTGTTTATGAGGTTTGGTGTTCCGGGCAAGGACCCCGCATGCTTCTGCAACTCGCAGCTTACAGCCTTGGCTCCGTGGCAAATCAGCACTAAACTCACGCGCATAGCCGAAGTTCACGGCCGAAACCCGCAGCTACCGCTGGCACTTCACTTCGCACACAATAAACTACTTATCGCCTTGCAGTGCTTCTACCATCTTGGATTCATTGCTTCCGTCAGTGCTGCGGAACGAAATCTGACACTTGGAAGGAACCTCTTCGGCAAATGCATCCGCATCAATAATGTGGCCAATTACTACAACTTCATGATCGAGCTCTTGATCCTCAAGGTAAATCTCTAGGGTAACCGGCTGCTTGATAGCAATGTCGCCCTTCTTTACAGAGTGAGTTGTTTCGTCATCCGTCTTATAGTCATCAACCAAGGTGAAGTACTTGTAGCTTCCGCCGTCAATGCAGTACGTCCACAAAGGGAATACCTCAGCAATGAGCTCGGTGGTGTCATTGTGATACCAATCAGTAAGGTAGTTTTTATCCAACTCTCCTACATAGACATGTACCTGCTCAGGAATCTGAATTTCGTCACCTGTTTTACGCATAGATTGGTAGATTCCCGAATTGCAACCAGAAAGAACCGTAAGGACAATCACCATAAGAACTGCCATGAAAGAAACTTTAGCAACATGGCGAAGGGAACGAGATTCCATAATTCTCCTATTCAATACCCAGATAAGAAAAAACCGAGCCGCTACTCGGTCCATTTTTTGAACCATTCTATCAACAAAGATGTGTTTTAACCCCTTATTGAAACAATTTGGCCCTATTATGTACAAAAACCCCCAACGAGTACTATAGCGTCTTTTCGCAACTCTGGGTCAACTGTTACTTTTATCTGCTAGGAGAAAACATGAATCGCATTCATTGCCTTAACAACATTTCTAAGCTTGGTACTGACTTACTCCCTGACACCTATGAGCTTACTGACGAAATCAACGATGCAACCGGCATCTTGGTTCGCTCAGCAGCAATGCATGACACTGAATTCTCTGACAACTTGCTCGCAATTGCTCGTGCAGGCGCAGGCGTAAACAATATTCCACTTGATCGTTGCGCACAGGAAGGCATTGTTGTTTTCAACACTCCAGGCGCAAACGCTAACGCAGTAAAAGAGCTTGTTCTCTGCGGCATGCTTTTGGGAAGCCGTGGCATTATTGATGGCGCAAACTGGTGCACCGAAAATGCTCAGGACGAAAACATTGCTAAGACCGTTGAGAAGGCAAAGAAGAACTTCGCTGGCAATGAAATCATGGGCAAGAAGCTTGGCGTAATTGGTCTTGGCGCAATTGGCGCTCTCGTTTCCGAGGCTGCACTTGCTCTTGGCATGGAAGTTTATGGCTATGACCCATACGTTTCCGTAAATGCTGCATGGCGTCTCCCTAACCAGGTTAAGCAGGTAACCGAGCTCAAGGAAATCTGCGCTTCTTGTGATTACCTCACCATTCACGTTCCAGCTCTCCCAAGCACCAAGGGCATGATTGGCGCTGAGGAAATGGCTGTTATGGACGGTGCGGTAGTTCTCAACTTCAGCCGTGACACTTTGGTAGACACCCCAGCTATGGCTGCTGCTCTTGAGCAGGGCAACGTTGCTCGTTACATCACCGACTTCGCAACTCCAGAAGTTATGCAGCTCAAGAACACCATCGTTTTGCCTCACTTGGGCGCTTCTACTGCTGAAGCTGAAGACAACTGCGCAATCATGGCTGTTCGCGAAATTGTTGATTACATTGACAACGGCAACATCACCAACTCCGTTAACTTCCCAGGCTGCAACGCTGGCGCAAAAGCTGGTGCAAGCCGCGTAACCATTTGCTCTGCAAACAATAGCGAAATTGCCGCTCAGGCAACTGCTGCATTGGCCGCTTTCGGTCTTGCAAAGATGGCTAACGAAACCCGTGGTGACTATGGCTACACCATCATCGACACCAACGAGGCAGTAAGCGCTGAAGCTCTTGAGGCAGTTAAGGCTCTCGAGGGTGTAACTCGCGTTCGCGCTCTTTAAATCATTAAACAAGGCAGGCTTGATGATTTCTTTTGATCGCGTTTCTTTTTCTTACGAAAAAGGCACTCCCATCTTAAAAGACATCAGCCTGTCTATTTCTTCGGGCGAATTTCTTTGCATCCTTGGTGCAAATGGCTCGGGAAAATCAACGCTTGCCAAGCACCTCAATGCCCTCCTCTTTTGTGACGAGGGAACACTCACCTGTGACGGCATTACGCTCTCTCAAGATATAACCGCGCCTGAGCTTTTCGCTATTCGAAAAATGGTGGGCATGGTCTTCCAAAATCCCGACAATCAAATTGTGTCCTCGGTTGTCGAAGAAGACGTTGCATTCGGCCCTGAAAATCTTGGTATCAAAAATCCTGAACTACGCACGCGCGTTGACAATGCGCTCAAGCAGGTAGGGCTTGAATCTCTAGCAAAGCGCTCCACTTCCGCACTCTCAGGCGGACAAAAACAGCGTCTTGCCCTTGCGGGCGTGCTGGCCCTCGAGCCAAAAGTTCTCATTTTTGACGAGGCCAGCGCCATGCTTGACCCACAAGGCCGCAAAGAATTCATGAACCTTTGCACCGATCTTCACCGCAAAGGTTTCACTATTATCATGACCACTCATTTTATGGAGGAAGCAGCCTTCGCCAGCAGGATTATCGTACTTGAAGATGGAAGGATTGTTGCCCAGGGAACACCTGAGGAACTTTTTAGTGATGGCGAATTGGTCACCGCGCTCAATCTTGATATTCCGTTTTCTGTTCGCGTATCGCGCGCCCTTCAAGACAGAGGAATCGATATCCCTCTCACGTTCACGACCGACGCACTTAAGGAGGGAATCAGTTGCTTAGCTTCCAGAAAGTAAGTTTTACGTACGCGCCTCTCTCCCCAAAGCAGAAACGACAAGGGATTGAGCCTCAATACGCCCTCAATCAGGTAACGTTCGATGTTAAGCCAGGCGAATTCTTCGGTATTGCCGGCCACACCGGCTCAGGCAAATCTACCTTAGCTAAGCTGACTAACGGCCTCATTTCGCCAAGCGAAGGAGCGGTACTTTATCAGGGTGTTGACCTGCGCGATAAAACGCTGGTAACCACCATCTGCGGTACGGTTGGTCTCGTGTTCCAAAACCCTGAACAGCAGCTTTTTGCGCCAACGGTGTACGAAGATGTTGTGTTTGGCCCGAAAAATCTCAACATTCCTGAAGAAGAATGGGAAATGCGCGTTGCAAACGCCTTATCCCAGGTGGGGCTTGATTTTGAGACCTACAAAGACGTATCCCCGTTTGCTCTGTCAGGCGGACAGCAGCGAAGAGTTGCACTGGCCGGAACCCTTGCCATGAATCCTGAGGTGCTTGTTTTTGACGAACCAACCGCAGGCCTTGACCCTCAAG
>JBJEKV010000236.1:0-1895 GCA_051878815.1 Anaerotardibacter sp.
TTCCATTTGCTTTATCGAGCAGATTCACGATTTGCGAATTATCGGAAACCTCAAGATTCTTCCAATCAGGCATAGCTTCCAAAATGGAGTCAACCACCGAAGCAATATTCTTGTTGTTGGTCTCTAATGTATTTTGCTTGGATATGAGTGTTTGCTTTTTCTGGAGGCTTGAATTATATGTTTTGGTTGCTTGAGCAAGTGCTTCAGAAAATTCCTTAGGTGAATCGTTCCAATCAATATTCCATGACCCTGCGATAAGACCACGCACCTTCTGTTCTGCCATCTCCACTTCTCTCTTCTTCGTGCTGACAAGAGTTTGTGCCGTGTTGATCCGGGCTTTACATTCATTGACCGCCTTTTCTGTGTTCTGCACCTTCTCTAATAATGTCTCCAACTTCTTGCGCTTCAGGTCCAGTCCTGTACGCATTTTCTTGACGGCATTTTCTCTTGTTTCACCTTCCTTTATCCTTGTATCGAGCTCGGCCTTCAAACTATTGGTTGAAACCTCCAAAGCATCAAGATGGGATAGGGTAGTGCCATCCAGTTTGTCTATGCCACAGACTTTGCAGGCCTCCTGGGCTTTCTGCTCGGAACTCGCAACTGATTTCTCTTCGTTGAATTCCTTAAGGTCACGCTCGTAGGCATTTGATTCTGTCTTAATCTCAGCATCCAGCTTTGTTTTTTCTTGAACCAAGTAGTTGTGCTGTTTCTCTGCATCATCATACGCATTCTGTAAACCGCTAATGAGGACCGATAGGTATTCCTCATGAGGCAAGTCGTTCTCGATTTTCTGGCAGCAAACAGGGCAGGTGTCTCCCCTCCGAAGTTTTAGTCGAAGTGTAGAGGCAAACTTGTCAATGGTGTCTTTTTGCTTGTCAAGACATTCCTTGCGTTCGTTCATCTTGATTTCAGCATCATGGATAGGTCCAATCATTTCACTTGCCATTTGTCTCTTCTCGTTGATAGTAGAAAATTGTTCTGCAAGTCTCTTGCGTAAAGTCTCCTTCCTATCCTTCGCGGTTGCCAATGTCTCTATTCGCTCCTTGGCAGTAGCGATGTTTCCCAATAATTCTTTGGCAACAACGTATTGCTTGCGAAGTTCTTGAAGATTGAGGGCAGTTACCTCTTCCTCCTGTTTCCTTACTTCTGCCTCTTCCTTTTCCAATGACTCCTTAGCGGATTTGGCATTGCTTATGGAGCTTTCATGAGCGGGAATCAAAATCTTCGATAACGATTTGTTTTCATTCTCAATATCACCGTTGCATTTTGCGATGGCTATGCGTCCGTCGCTAATGGTTGTTAGTAATCCCTCAATGGTTTGTGTGTTCTCATAGACAACCGACTTGTCATTCTCGCTATCAAGAAACTTATCAATAATCTTAATTTTCTCAGCAATCTCCTTTGCCTCCATTTCTGCATGTTTCTGTCCGCCAAGAATAGCGGAAAACTGAATTGCCAGTTGTTCCAAGGTCTTCTTTTGGCGCAGCTGAAGCTCTTTTGCGTTCTTTGTATCTACCATCCATTGTCGAGCCTCTATCGTGGCATACCAATCTTTTACGCGTAGTTCTTTCTTCTTGAACTCCTCGCTCTCAACGTTCTCTGTGGCTTTGCGAAGATTTTCTTTTGCCATAGCAACGTCATGTGCCAATTTGGATTCGGTCTTAATCCAGTCACTTTTAGTGCAATCTATGTCGATTGCCGCTTTAAGCTCTTTTTGTTTGGTCTCAAGTTCTGCGATTTTACGTTTCTTTTCTTCGATCTCTTCCTCTGAGAGGGTATGGGTTTCATCTACGATTCGCTTCGCATTTTCCCATTCTTGTTTTTTCTGACTGGTAAGCTCGAAGACCTTGGCTCCAATCTTTGAGTAGATGTCCACACCAGTAATCTTCTCAAGA
>JBJEKV010000237.1:0-1894 GCA_051878815.1 Anaerotardibacter sp.
CTCGGTGAGGTTACGGATACGCTCGGTAAGAATTGCTACCTGTACTTCTGCAGAACCAGAATCGTTAGGATTCTTGCCGTATTCTGCCATGAGCTCTGCTACGCGCTCTTTGGAAATGCTATCCTTGTTAGCCATTTTTCCACCTTTCAAACTAAATCCCTTTCAAGCCGAACTTATAAGCGGTGGTGCATATAAGCTAGGCATGAAATACCAATGCTGTTTTTCACAGCCTGTCAAGTATACGTGGATTGGGTTACTTAATGCAAGTAAAAATTTGTAATTGTGGTCAGTCTGTGAACTGACGGTTTATCAGCATGAGCTGGTCAGTTGAGCAAACCGTTAACAGGCTGCTAGTCAGGTATAAAGCTACCAGTCAATTAGTCTCAAACAGACAGCTGATTAACCTGCAAACAAAAAGCTCAAAACTCTAGTTGAGTATACACATAGTTGAGCGATTTTAAGGAAACACCCAGATGAGTGTAGATTAATTGCTGGGTAAGCTGCAACGCTTCCCTTGTTTCTTTTCCTGAAAACTCAAAGCTCAAGATGGTATCAAACGAAGACATGAGAAGGTTTTGGAGTAAAACAATAACTGACCCCGGCACGAGCGTTGTTTCATATTGAGAAAAGCAGGACGCACACACTACTCCCCCGTCAAAAGATGAGAATGAATTCGTTGTCAAATATTCAATTTGGCTGCCACATCCTACACAGTGCGTAAAGCTCGGTCTAAATCCCAGAAACGCCATAGACTTGATAAGAAACGCAGTACAGAGAAGCAACCCTTGCGAAGTACTTACCGTTTCAAGATGAGTGAAATACGCTTTCGCCATAGAAAAGAGTCGTGGGTCAGAGACCGTAGTAATAGTCACTTTACGCAAAAGCTCAAGGGCGGGAGATCCTAAAAGTACCGCCTCATAATTATTGCGAAGCGCAGGAAAGCCTTCAATAAGGCGTGCTTCTTTCACGATATCGAGCGATTTTCCCTTTACTAAGAGCAAATCACAGTACGAAAACAACTCAAGGCGCGAGGAGAACGATGAGGTTGGCTTGCGCGCACCTTTCGCTATGGCTTGAATCTGTAAGCCTTCGTCAGTAAGAAATGAGTAGATTAAATCAGACTCTTTCAGTTTAGTTTTTCGCAAAACGATGCCGCTGGCTCGATACGTTGGAGAAGCCATAGTACAAGAATTCTTTCTTAAGCACCTTCGCCATAACCAAAGCGACGAATTTGATTCAAATCGCGACGCCAGTTTTTCTTAACCTTTACGTTCACATCAAGGAAGACCTTCGTATTGAGGAGCTTTTCCAAGTCCAAGCGAGCCTCAGTTGAGATTTTCTTGATGCTTGAGCCGCCTTTGCCAATAATGATTCCCTTTTGACTATCACGCTCAACGTAAATAGTGGCGTAGATATTCTGGATAGCTTTTCTGCGATTGTACGTCATATCGTCAACAACTACTCCAACGGCATGAGGAACCTCATCGTATGCATTAAGGAGGATTTTTTCGCGAATAAACTCAGCAATGATAACTTCAATTGGCTGATCGGTTTCCATATCCTGTGGGAACCAGAGCGGACCTTCAGGAAGATACTTCTCTACTACGTCAAGGAAGGAGTCAACGTTGGTTCCTTCAACGGAAGAAAGCGGACAAATATCATCCCATTCGCCTAATTCACATGCTGCTGCAATTTGAGCGTCAACTTCTTCAGGGGTGGCAAGGTCGATTTTGGAAACAACCAAAATCTTTGGGCTTTTGCACTTTTTAAGTTCGGAAATAACCCACTGATCACCTTTTCCTAACGGTTCGTGAGCATCCAAGAGAAACGCAACCACATCAATACCATCAAGGGACTTTAATGCGGTGGTATTGAGTTCTTCACCAAGTGCATC
>JBJEKV010000238.1:0-1886 GCA_051878815.1 Anaerotardibacter sp.
CCATGCAGGCCCAGGCACACTTGCTCTCTTCTTCATGGGAAAGAACCGTTAAACAGCGCAACGCCAACAAGAAAGCACTGCTAAACCAAAAACACAGTTCAAGAGAAAACAATGCAGAGCTAAAGCGGCTCATCCTAAAGCATCGCTAAAGCTAGCACAAGAAAGGCTAGATTAATTATCTAGCCTTTCTGAATGTTCTCTTCTTTTGAATCATCCTGAATAATCTTGCGAAGCATGGAAACAAAGCGTTCATTTTCCTCATGCGTTCTTACCGAGACAAGGAAGAACTTATTTCCCTCAATGCCCGGAGTTCCTTCCAAATCACGAACGGTAAAGCCGTTTTTCTGCAAGCGAACAATCAAATCTGCAGCACTTGGAATTCCCAGCTCTCTTACCGCACGCTCTTCCAAAGAGCACATGACGAAGTTAGCCTCCGATGGATAAATCTTCACTCCCGGAGTGAGGCTAAGCATACATTGGAGCCATGGGATTTCGCTATCTAAAAGCTGCTCGGTTTCAGAAACATACTCGCGCAGTTCAGGAAGAACAGGAGCAATTACTTCATGGAACAAGCCAATTGTTGACCCGTCAGAGAACTGACGTAAGAAGTTCATGGTGTCAGGATGAGCTACCGTAAAGCTGATAGGCACACCCGGCATACCAACATCAATAGACAAACTCTGAACCACGATAAGATTCTTGTATTTCTGAGTGAGAGAAAGGAATGACATGCCACCCATAGTGAGGTGGATGTTGCTCTCGTCAACAATTACCCAGTTACAACAATCCAAGTATTTCTTTAAGGTAGCTTCGGACAACAAACGCGCGCATGGATAGCTTGGGTTAGCAAGAATTGCCGCCTCAAAGCGAACACCATTGTTCTTTGCACGCTCTGGCTCAATTGCGGCAAGCGAGAAAGGATTTGTAAGCTTTACCGGATTGTGGCCAACGTTAGCTACGCGCAAGAAGTATTCCGCAGGAGCTGGAACAGGAATTCCCACATTACACGGACGATAGGCTGAAGCAACCGCAGAGATTGCCGAAAACGCACTCGTTCCCACCATGAAACATTCTTCAGGAAGGTCGTAAATCTGAGCCAACTGCGTAATTAATGCAGAACCAGTTCTGTTTGGCAAAAAGCTCAAGCTGTCTTTCGTAATTGCTTCGCTAATTGCATCAGTGATTTGCTTTGGCGTTCCTAATGGATTGTGAACTGAAGAGAAATCAGTCCAGTCAATTTCGGCACGAATATCTAAAGGGAGTACTGCCGAAGAATCAGCTTTTGAAGCCCTTACGCTTTCGATCATGTCTGTTATTGAAGTAAAACCTTGCATGAATTTGTACTATGCCCCTTTATGATTGACGTCATCCAGTAAACTGGATGGGTAACAACCATATCACAGAAAAAATGAGGGTTAATGCAGATTGTTTGTTAAATCCTTAGGTATTTTTTATGACCACAACATATAGCGTACATACCAATCCTCACCACCAATTCACACAGGAAGAATTACCTGAGTGGAAGGGTTCTTGTGTGCTTCTTTTGGATTTGGATGCCTTTTTCGCCAGCGTAGAACAGCTTGATAATCCTGAATGGAAAGGCAAGCCCGTCATTGTAGGTGGGAGCCCCGACAAGCGCGGAGTTGTTTCAACCTGCTCCTACGAAGCGAGAAAATTTGGGGTGCGCTCAGGCATGCCTTCAAAAACTGCTGCACGTCTCTGCCCTGATGCTATTTGGACCAGCGGCCATTTCTCTCGTTATAGAGAGCTTTCCAAACAAGTAATGAAGATTCTTTACCAGGAGTCCCCTCACCTGCAGCAGGTTTCTGTTGATGAGGCGTTTTTGGATATAACCCCAACCCGCGTCAACAAAACCCATCCTATTC
>JBJEKV010000239.1:0-1875 GCA_051878815.1 Anaerotardibacter sp.
AACGATCCTATCTTCCGCGTGACGGGTCCTATTATTGAGTGTCAGCTTTTAGAGACAGCTCTCTTGAATGCGGTAAACTTCGAAACGCTTGTTGCTACTAAGGCGGCCCGCATTTGCTTATGTGCACAAACTCCTGTTGCTGAATTTGGCCTCAGAAGAGCTCAAGGCGAATCAGGCGGTGTTCGCGCATCTCGTGCAGCTATTGTTGGCGGCTGTGCTTCAACCTCTAATGTTTTGGCAGGCAAGCTTTATAACCTTCCGGTATCGGGCACCCATTCACACTCCTGGGTTATGTCGTTTGACTCCGAGTTGGAAGCATTTAGGGCATACGCAAAGGCATTTCCTACAAACTGTGTTTTGCTTGTTGATACGTACAATATTTCTATCGGCATCAAAAATGCTATCCAGGTTGGCCTTGAGATGAAAGAGCGCGGCGAAACGCTTGCAGGTATTCGTATTGATTCAGGCGACCTTTCTTGGCAGGCAATTAAAGCGCGCGAAATGCTGGACGAAGCTGGTTTGACTGAGACAGGTGTTGTTCTTTCGAACGACCTTGACGAATGGACCATCAAAACCATTCGCGATTCCGGCGCAAAAGTTGCTTCATGGGGTGTAGGCACTAAGCTTGCTACTTCCTATGATCAGCCAGCGTTAGGCGGCGTTTATAAACTTGCTGCAAAGAAAAACGCTGAAGGCAAGTGGGTTGACTGCATTAAGGTAACGGGAAACACTGCAAAAATCACTACGCCAGGCGTGCTTGATGTTCGCCGCTATTTTTATCCAACCGGAAAGATTGCGGGTGATATGGTTTTCGACATCAACACTGGTGTTCCTATTGAGCGCATTGTTGACCCTGCTGACAGGTTCCGTCAAAAGAAATTGAAAGGCTTGGAATACGTAACGCTTCTTGAGCCTCTTGCTGAAAAGGGAAGAATTGTCCTTCCTGATGAATATAAGAATGCCCTTATTGCACGAGATTATGCTAAGAGCCAGTTGGAGCTTTTGGATGAAAGTCAGAAGCGTCTTTTGAACCCTCATTCTTATCCTGTTGGTTTGGAATACTCTCTTTTCTATAGACGTGATGAATTAATTACAAAGATGCTTGATTTAGCATAATATTTTCAAAAGTGATATATAAAAAAGACAGGTTGCGATTGTATGAATACAAAATGTAATTTAATTATTGATTCTTGCTGCGATTTGCCGAAAGAAATTATCGACCGCGAGGGCGTGTATTTGCTTAAGTTTCCTTATATTGATAGTAAGGGAACTCATATTGATGATATGTTCCAGACTATTTCTGCGGAGGAATTTTATGGCGGAATGCGCGAAGGTGAACAGCCTTCTACCGCACAAATTCCTATGACCGACATTACTGATGCATATCAGTGGGCATACGAACAGGGAAAGCCTACCGTTTTCATCTGTTTCTCTTCTGGCCTTTCAGGCACTTATGACACCTGCGTGCTTTTGCGCGATCAGTTCGTAGCAGAGCACCCTGATTTCGAATTGTATGTTGTTGACTCTAAGTTGGCATCTATTGCTGAAGGTTTTTTGCTTCATGGTGCTATGTCTCAGCGCGAAAAGGGATTGAGTGCAAAAGAGCTTGCTGCATGGGCTGAGGAAGCTCACTATTACGTTAATTGTTCTTTCATGATTGATGATTTGGAAGTGCTTCGCCGTGGTGGCCGTATTCCTTCTTCCGTGGCATTTGCTGGTTCAAAGCTTGATTTGAAGCCACTTTTGACCATTGACCTTGAAGGTACCTTGTCGCTGATGGGTATGGCGCGTGGTCGTAAAAAGGGTATGAAGCAGATGATTGAACACTTCGAGAAGACTCGTCAGCAGTCGGTCAATTCTTCAAGAATTATTGTT
>JBJEKV010000240.1:0-8062 GCA_051878815.1 Anaerotardibacter sp.
TTATTAAAGCCTGCAGACCATTAAAGCTTGCGCCCTATTCTTCTTGATAGTCGTATTCTTCCTCAATGTCATCAAGAAGCATGTTCCACATTTCGTACTGAACTTCCGAAGAAACAGAATCGTCACCAAAACGCATGAGTGGCTCATAATGCTCTCTAAAGAATTCAGCAGGATTGTCTTCAGGAAGCATGCAAGAAATCAATTCGTCATCAATTTCGAAAAGTCCTTTTTCAGAGGTAACTTCAAAAGGCACAATAGGAATCAAGCCGTCAAAAATCCACGCATAGTAGCTTTTATCATCAGAAGGCATTTCATCCATAAACGCATCTTCCAAATACTCAGGCTTAAACGGCCTTACGTCTACCAAATTCACCAAACAAAGTGCGTTTTTGCAAATAGAACCAGAAACCCAAGGACCAGAAGAAGCACAGATGACCATCCAACCTCTATGATCAGTTTTCCAACTACGGCATTCAATAGATTTCATTCCAAGCGCAATAGTGGTTGCCCAGAAAGGGTGTACGGATAAAGCTTTCATTCCAAATCCTTACTATCGGTAAAGTCTTAATGAGTTTCTTTCCCACGATATAAAACTTTATCCCAGTAACGCTCTTTTGCCTATAAAGAAATTTCGCTCGTTCGTTATTTCTTGCAATAATTCGGTCTTCACGAGCATCTTTCTGGTTAACACAGCTTTAACATTGGAAACAATTCCGTAACAACCAAGTAACAGTTCGTAAACTTCGATTTTTTATCCTTAGGAAGATACTTGGAAAAGGAATAGGGTTATGAAATTGAATAACAATCAACAGACTTTATACAGTCCAACCTTTGAACACGATGCATGCGGTATCGGTGCAGTAGTTAACATTAAGGGTGTCAAGACCCACAGCACCATCGATGACGCGTTGAGCATTGTAGAAAAGCTCGAGCATCGTGCTGGTAAGGACGCAGCTGGTGAAACCGGCGACGGTGTAGGTATTATCCTCCAGGTTCCTCACACCTTCTTAGCTCAGGCAGTTGTTGAAGAAGGTTTGGTTCCTGCATCAGAGAATCCTCTTGGACAACCAGGCGACACAGGCGTGGGCATGTTCTTCTTTCCACAAGATAAACTTGCACGCAAGCTCGTCATGCATTCTTTAGAGGTAATTCTCGAAAAGCGCGGAATCCAGCTTATTACCTGGCGTGAGGTACCAACCAATCCTGACACCCTTGGTAAGAAGGCACTCGATTGCATGCCTGCAATCTATCAGGCTTTGGTTGCTCGTCCTGATTCAGTTCAGCCTGGCATCGAATTCGATCGTTTGCTTTACTTGGTACGCCGTGAGTTCGAACAGAGCGCAATTGATACCTACGTTGCTTCATTCTCCAGCAGAACCGTTGTTTATAAGGGTATGTTCTTAGTTCAGCAGCTTCGCAAGTTCTATCTTGACTTGCAGGATACTCGTTGCGAAAGCGCGCTTGCAATGGTTCATTCCCGCTTCTCTACTAACACAAATCCAAGCTGGGAACGCGCACATCCAAATCGCGTTTTGCTCCACAATGGCGAAATTAACACCATTCGCGGCAACCTTGATCGCATGAATGCTCGTGAGGAGACCATGAGCACCCCATATTTCGAAAACGATATGGAATGCGTCATGCCAGTAGTAAATCCTGATGGCTCCGACTCGGCTATGCTTGACAATACGCTCGAGTTCTTGATGTTCAGCGGTATTGAACTTCCAAAGGCTGTCATGATGCTCGTTCCAGAGCCTTGGAGCAAGAACACCAATATCTCCTTGGCACGTAGGGATATGTATCACTACTACGCAACTATGATGGAGCCATGGGACGGCCCTGCTGCTCTCCTCTTCACCGACGGTGAAGTTATGGGTGCTGCACTTGACCGTAACGGCCTTCGTCCTGCACGTTACTACCTCACCGACGATGATCGTCTCATCTTGTCCTCCGAGGTTGGCGTTCTCGACATTCCTGACGAGTCCATCATCAAGAAGAGCCGCCTTGAACCAGGCAGAATGCTTGTTATTGACACCCGCACTGGCGAGTTCAAGGAAGACGACGCAGTTAAGGAATCCTATGCTCAGGAACATCCTTACGGCGAATGGCTTGACTGTGAATTGATGAAGCTTGATACCCTTCCAACCCCTAAGAAGCGTATCCATCAATATAGCGAAGAGGATCTTCGCCAACTATATAAGGCATTTGGTTACACCTACGAGGATATCTACAAGACCATCCTCCCAATGGCAACAACTGGTGTTGAGCCAACGGCAGCAATGGGCGTTGATACCCCATTGGCTGTTCTTGATGCTCAAAATCGTCCTTTGTTTGACTACTTCAAGCAGATGTTTGCACAGGTAACTAATCCTCCAATCGACTCCGCACGTGAGCAGATTGTTACTGACACAACGGTATACGTTGGTTCTGACGGTAACCTTCTTGAGGATAAGTCCGAAAACTGCCGACTTCTCCAGATTGACAGCCCAATCCTCACTGAGCTTGAGTTGGAAAAGATTAAGGCGCTCAACGAGCCAAACCTCAAGGCTGAGACCATTAGTCTTCTCTATTTCGAAAACACTCCATTGGAAGTAGTACTTGATCGTCTCTTCCTTAATATCGAAAAGGCATACCACAACGGTTCGAACATCATTGTTCTTTCCGACCGCGGTGTTGATGAGAATCATCTTGCTATTCCATCACTGTTGGCTGTATCCGCTGTTGAACAGTACATTGTTCGCACCAAAAAGCGCACCCAGATTTCCGTTATCTTGGAAAGTGCTGAGCCTACCAGCGTTCACCACTTCGCTACCCTCTTGGGTTATGGCGCTCGTGCGGTTTGCCCATACTTGGCACACCAGTGCATCCGTGATTTGATTGAGCAGAACATCTTGGATCGCGACCGCTACGTTGCAATCCATTCTTACAATGACGCTATCCTCCACGGCGTTGTAAAGATTTCTGCAAAGATGGGTATTTCTGCCCTTCAGTCTTACCAGTCCGCACAGATTTTCGAAATCTTGGGCCTCACCGAAGAAGTGGTAGACAACTACTTCACTAATACTGTAAGCCGCATTGGCGGTATTGGTCTTGAGCAGATTGCTCAGCTTGTTGCTCAGCGTCATCATGCTGCATTTGACCCTATGGGATTGTCTGAGGATTACAGCTTGGCAGCCCTTGGTTCTCACAAGATGCGCAGCGGCCTTGAAGTTGAAAGCCATATGATCAACCCATTGACCATCATGCTCCTTCAGAAGGCAGCACAGCAGGGTGACTATGCGCGCTTCAAGGAATACTCCAACATTGTTGATGATGAAACCTTGCCACATACCCTTCGCGGTTTGTTCGAGTTCAACTTCAACGATTACGAACCAATTGATATTGACGAAGTTGAAAGCGTTGACGAGATTGTAAAGCGCTTCAAGACTGGCGCTATGTCCTACGGCTCCATCAGCCAAGAAGCACATGAGTGTCTCGCAATTGCTATGAACCGTTTGGGTGGTAAGTCAAATTCTGGCGAAGGTGGCGAAACTCCTGAGCGCCTCAACACTGAACGAGGCAGCGCTATCAAGCAGGTTGCTTCTGGTAGATTTGGTGTTACCAGCGAATACTTGGTAAGCGCTAAAGAAATCCAGATCAAGATGGCTCAGGGCGCAAAGCCGGGCGAAGGCGGACACCTCCCTGGTGGAAAGGTATGGCCTTGGATTGCGAAGACTCGCTATTCCACCCCAGGCGTAAGCTTGATTTCCCCTCCTCCACATCACGATATTTACTCCATCGAAGACTTGGCAGAACTTATTTACGACTTAAAGAACGCAAATAAGGATGCAACTATTGCCGTAAAGCTGGTATCCGAAGCAGGCGTTGGCACTATTGCTGCTGGTGTTGCAAAAGCTGGTGCTGAGACTGTTTTGGTATCAGGTTATGACGGAGGCACCGGCGCAGCACCCCGCTCCTCCATTGCTGGCGCCGGTCTCCCTTGGGAGCTTGGTGTAGCAGAAGTTCACCAGACTCTCATCCAGAATGATCTTCGTTCTCACGTACGTATTGAAGCTGACGGCAAGCTCATGACAGGCCGAGACGTTGCTATTGCAGCAATCCTCGGTGCAGAAGAATTCGGTTTTGCAACTGCTCCTTTGATTGCTATGGGCTGCGACATGATGCGTGTTTGCAACCTTGACACCTGCCCTGTTGGTATTGCAACTCAGAACCCTGAGCTTCGCAAGAACTTTAGAGGCAAGCCAGAGCACGTTGAAAACTTCATGCGCTTTATTGCTGAAGAACTTCGTGAAATCATGGCTCGTTTCGGTGTTAAGACCGTCAACGAGTTGGTTGGTCATACTGAATTCCTTAAGGTACGCGAAAAGCAGATTACCGAACGTGCAGAAATGGTTGATTTGTCTCGCATTCTTGCACCATGCGAAAATATTCTCTTCAACCAGGAAGACGCCTATGACTTCAAGCTTGATACTACGCTTGACTCCCAGAACTTCTTGCCACTTATTCGCGATAAGGTAAATCAGGGTGCACGTGCAGAGTTCTCTATTAGCTCTACCGACCGTGCATGCGGAACCTTGTTTGGTGCAGAATTGACCCGTCGCTTCGGCACGAAGCTTAAGCCAGATACCTATCACTTTAAGCTTACGGGTGGCGCAGGACAGTCCTTCGGCGCATTCATTCCTAACGGCCTTACCCTTGAGTTGGAAGGCGATTCCAACGACTACTTCGGCAAGGGCTTGTCTGGTGGTGAACTTATCACTTACCCATCCAAGAACAGCCATCGCGCATCCGAAGAGAATGTGATTATTGGTAACGTTGCCCTCTATGGTGCAACAAGCGGTCGTGCTTTCATTTCCGGTCGCGCAGGTGAACGTTTCTGCGTTCGCAACTCGGGTGCAACTGCTGTTGTTGAAGGCGTTGGCGATCACGGTTGTGAATACATGACCGGTGGTGTGGTTGTTATCTTGGGTACTACTGGACGCAACTTCGCTGCAGGCATGAGCGGCGGTATTGCGTACGTATACGACGCTGACCACGACTTATATCGCAGAACTAACAAAGAGCTCGTTACTATCGAACAGCTCAAGGAAACCGAGGATATTTCTACGGTTTGCGAACTTATTGAAGAGCACGCTAACCTTACTGGTTCTCTTCTCGCTAAGTCAATGCTTGAAAACCTTGATGATCACCTTCCTCACTTCAAGAAGGTTATTCCAAAGGCTTATAAGGCAATGATTCAACGTATTAATGAAAACATACGCCAGGGCATGGACGAACAAGAAGCTGCAACCAAGGCGTTTATCGAAAGGGATGAATAACAATGGGAAAGCCAACGGGATTCATTGATTACCAACGAGAAAATACGCCTGACATTTCCCCTGCTCAGCGTGTAATAAACTTTGACAGTTTCCATAAAGAACTTTCTTGTGAAGAGCGTATCAAGCAAGCAGGTAGATGTATGGATTGCGGTGTGCCATTTTGCCAGGCTGGTATCACCATTGATAACACCTTAATTGGTTGCCCGCTTAAAAACTTGATTCCTGAGTGGAATGACCAGCTTTGGAGAGGCAATCTTGCGGTAGCGCTTGAGCGCCTTACCCGCACTAACTGCTTCCCAGAGTTTACGGGCTATGTTTGCCCTGCTCCTTGCGAAGGTGCTTGCTCTTGCGGAAAGGTTAACGCTCCTGTTTCTATTAATGATAACGAGCGCTACATCATCGAAAAGGCATTCGAGCAGGGTTTGATGACTCCAAAGCCCCCTTGCCACCGCTCTGATGAAAAGATTGCGGTAGTAGGTTCTGGTCCTGCAGGTCTCACCATAGCAACCCTTCTCAACAGACGTGGTCATAGCGTTACCGTATTTGAGCGTAATGCTACCCCTGGTGGTCTTCTTGTTTACGGTATTCCAAACATGAAGCTTCCAAAAGAGGTTGTTGCTCGCCGTATCGCACTTCTTGAAGAAGAAGGCGTTGAGTTCAAGTGCGGTGTTGACGTAGGAGCTCCAGGCAGTGAAGTAACCCTTCAGTCCTTACAGGAAAGCTATGACGCCGTTGTTTTGGCTATTGGCGCGTATGTTCCTCGTGAGGTTCCTTATGAGGGCACTTCCACTGACGCTCACTTCGTTCTTGACTACCTCGAGAGCGTTGCAAAAGATCAGCTCGGCGAAGACGAACTTGACCCTCAGTACAATGCTTCAGGCAAGACAGTCGCAATTGTTGGTGCGGGTAATTCTGCAAACGATGCTATTGCAACTGCCATTCGCCAGGGTGCAAAGGATGTTATCCAGTTAATCCGTAGGCCAAAGGAAGACTACGGCCCTATGAATGACTATGCACATCAGGAAGCAAATGCCGTATTCGACCATGATATTCGCAACTTCTCTACTAAGGTTGCAGCTTTGAATACTGACAACGAAGGAAAGCTTACCTCGCTTGTGCTTAATGCAAATGGCGAAGAGAAGACTGTTGATGCCGATCTCCTTATCATTGCTTCTGGCTTCTCTGGTGCTGAAGAATATTGCACCGAAGGCTTAGATGAAGCTGCTTGCGAGAATGTTTTCAAGACCGGCGACATGGTTATTGGCTCTTCTCTTGTAGTACAGGCTATGGCCAACGCTCACGAAGTTGCACGCCAGGTTGATACCTATCTCGAAGGCTACAGCAACATCGTGTAAGCCCCTTTTTATAATCTTTTGCGTTTCAATACGCTAGAGATATCCCTATTCCAAATCGACCCCTCGTTTCGAGGGGTCGATTTCGTTTTGCCCTCGCCGAAGGGCGTACCCCGTCAGTAATACCAATCGGGGTTAGCTGGCAATACGTCTACCAGTAAAAGCCTATCACTCGTGCAAACGCAAACACCGCAAGCAATAGCTTTTGAGTTATGTGGGTCAGGGCCACAGGGAAAAGCAAGGCCCACCGCTTATGCGCGGCAGGCCTACAAAACAACTTATTCGCAAAAGTAAGTTTTCTATGCAGAGAACAATCCCTTGGCCTGGTTAAGAATCTCATGAGCCAATTCAGTTTTTGGCTTATCTTCGACATGAACGATATCATCATGCGTAATCATCCAGATTTCGTCATTGTCTTTACCGAATGTTTTATCACTGCCAACCTCGTTAGCAACAATCATGTCGGCATTCTTCTTCTGAAGCTTCTTATATGCGTTATCAATAACGTCATTAGTCTCAGCAGCAAAACCAATAACAATCTGATTAGTTTTGCTATGACCTAAGGTTCTCAAGATGTCAGGGTTCTCAACGAGCTTGATTGCTTCCAAGTCTTCGTCGTTAATTCCCTTTTTGAGCTTCTTGTTAGCTTCATTTGCAGGACGAACGTCTGCCACCGCAGCGCTAAAGATGCCCATATCACACGTTTCAAAGGCCTTCTGAGCCTCTTCAAGCATCTGACGAGCACTTTCTACGTAAACAACATCAACGCCCTCAGGAGCGCTCAAAGCAACGGGGCCAGAGATAAGCGTAACTTTTGCACCACGTGATGCCGCAGCAGAAGCAATAGCGTAACCAAACTTGCCACTTGACCTATTAGAGATGTAACGAACTGGGTCGATAGGCTCAACCGTAGGACCAGCCGTAATCATGATTCTAGTGCCAAGATAGTCCTGATCAAACTGAAGCTGTGCCGGAGCCTCTTCAAGAGCCTCCATAACCTTCTCTACAATAAAGTCAGGATCAGCAAGTCTTCCTTTTCCTACCTCACCGCAAGCAAGATAGCCATCGTCTGGTTCGATGAAAGAAACGCCTCTTCTTTTCAAAGTAGCAATGTTTTCCTGAGTAGCAACTGCCTCATACATATGAACATTCATTGCAGGTGCAATCATAAGCGGAGCAGTAGTTGCAAGCGCGGTTGTAGTCAACAAATCATCCGCGATGCCGTGACATACTTTCGCAAGAACATTTGCTGTACAAGGAGCAATTAAGAATAAATCTGCTTCCTGGGCAAGGGAAATATGATGAATGGGATCTTGTGGGTTATCAAACAAACCTAAACCAACTGGTTCGTTAGTAAGCGCTCTAAACGTAAGCGGATCAACAAAATGAGTA
>JBJEKV010000241.1:0-1861 GCA_051878815.1 Anaerotardibacter sp.
CTGCGTCAACGCCTAAAATCAGACACACTTTTTGTCCGCTATCCCACTTTTTATCTTGCCAGGACGTTTTCCGTCTTACACATGTTATGTATCAGAACTTGTTTGCAGGCCTTAGAAAAGTACTGCATTTCTTAGTGATCTCATCTTTTGGGTAGTAAATGAGAGCTAATTTATTTACTTACTTTCAGCCTTTTGGAAGGACATAGAATAGTCATCATCCGCAAGAGTTAAAGTTCCGTTGTCGAGCTTAGCGGTAATGGTGTCACCTTCCATAGTGATAGTGCATTCCTTTTCACTCTTTGGCTCCCAAGTGCCTTCGGTCTTCTCACCGAACAAATCGAAGGAAGCGGTCTTGTCCTCACTAAGGGTCAAAACAACATTCAAGCCCCAGTCCTTCATCAACTGGATGTCTTCAGAGCTGTACTCTACGCCAGCTTCAGTCATGCCTGAAATTTCCCATTCACCAGCGAAATTCTTTGTATAGTCTGCCTTTGAGCCGCAGCCAGCCAATGCCAATGCAAAGCAGAGAGTCAATGCGCAAATTAATGCGAGTAAAATGTTCCTTTTCTTCATTTGAATTACCCCTTTCAGAGGAAACAATTGGCTCTTCATAAAAATTCTACCCAATCTTCACAAAGTACAAACAATTATATCAGCATGAGACCTATAAAACCATAGAGAAATCCATAGCTAAGAACTATCTGACATGGTCGAATTTCGAATAAAAATACGAAATGAGATAATCAGTTTCCTGGTAAATCCTATAAAATGAAGGCACAACTTCTTAAGAACAATTGAGCAGTAGAAAGAAGGTTGAAAATGAAGAAGAAACTACTTTCAGTAATTATGTGCTGTGTTGCACTTTGCACTATGGTAGTTTTGGTAGGCTGCGGTTCATCAAATGATGGCAAAACCGATTGCATTTGGTTTAAAGCAGAACTTCCAAAAGACTGTGCGGTATCCTCAACATCATCTCCTGGAACAGTAACTAACATTACTTTCGAAGTTGATGATCAGAAGATTCGCGTTGCTAGTGAATCAGGAACTGCAGAAGAAGAAGCTGCTGAACGAATTGCACTCAGCCCTGACACCTACACTGCTGGTGACGATGTAACTATTGGTAAGTACACCTGGAAAGTTGTTAACTTTACCTGGAATGGTGACCCAAGCGTAATGCTCTACACCGATCTTGATGGTCAAAAAGTAAAGTCCGCTTACGTTACTGGCTACTGCCTTGATACCGATGACGAAATGCTTACCTCTTTCTTGGAGAGCATTGAATTCGCAAGCGATATTGATAAGGCTTACGAAGAAGCAAAGAACACTAAGATTGACGACTTTAGAACAAAGAATGGTTTGAGCAAGTAATAAACTCTAGTTTTTGCTGACTAACTCTAAACTCAAAGCTTAGTGATTCAAAGCTCAACTCAGGGTTCTTAATTCAGAACTTAACCTGATTCGGTAATCACAAAAATTAACTCCAGGAGATTATTTCTCCTGGAGTTTTTTTAATTCTCTATGAGACCAACACGAAAAGCGATGGTCATAAACAAGGGTTATCAAACACTAAATGAAGAGTTGCTGATTCCGTGAAGAGCGCTTTGAAGATTCCAAAACTTACGTTACTCGTTCAAGAAGTCCTTCAAACGAGTTGAGCGGTTTGGATGACGCAACTTAGAAAGAGCCTTGCTTTCAATCTGGCGAATACGCTCACGAGTAACGTTGAATTCCTGGCCAACTTCTTCAAGCGTACGAGGCTGTCCATCATCAAGACCAAAACGGAGCTTCAATACTTCCTGCTCACGCTCGCTCAATTCCTCAAGCGCATCTGCCAAAGCAATCTTCAACATTGCGTAATCTG
>JBJEKV010000242.1:0-1857 GCA_051878815.1 Anaerotardibacter sp.
GCAAAAGTTAAACCTATTTCACTATTAGTTTGAACTTGGTTTACCCCTTCAATAATCATGGTGGTGATAGTGCCGCTTCCATATTTTGAGAAAGCGAAGGGGCCCAATGCGTAGAGCTTTTTCGTCACCGCGCTTCTTAAATACGATGCCTGTTCTCCGGCGTACTGGGTCATTGTTTTATTTCGCCAATAACCCACTAATTGACGCGCCAAGTATGAACCTATAAGAAGGACAATCCAGAGTGTTTGCGAAAGAACAAAACTCTCTGGGCTGGGAAAATGGTCATACAAAGAACTGCTTCCTGCAAGAAACCAAAAGTTAGTCACCGCCGTTGCGAGACTAATTGCTTGCACAACGGTGAGCACAGCATCAGCAAAACCGGTTGCAAAAAGAAACCTCATTATCTTCTGAGCGTCTCTGAGCTGGGAAATATTTTCGTCAAATAGTTTCATATAGGGCAAATTAATTAGTTTGATTCCTGTTTATCTATAGTAATTGTACTAACATGGGTTGTGGAAGGAAAAGCCTCGTAGAGGCTTACATTTTTTATTTATCTGGAAGGGGGACACTTTGGAAACACTATTTGATGCGTGCACCCTTGCAAGAATTCAGTTCGCTATTACCGCGCTCTACCACTATCTGTTTGTACCGTTGTCGGTAGGTTTTGGTTTGATTCTTGCAATCTATCAGACACGCGCTTATCGTTCCAAAAAAGATTCAGATAAGGCAATTGCAAATTTCTGGTTAAAGCTCTTTACTGGTACGTTTGCAGTTGGTGTTGCAACCGGTATTACGATGGAATTCTCCTTCGGAACAAACTGGGCTGATTATTCTCGCTTTGTAGGCGACATTTTTGGCGCACCGTTAGCAGCAGAAGCTCTTTTAGCATTCTTTCTTGAGTCTGTTTTCTTGGGTTTGTTGCTCTTTGGTAAGGGCAGAGTTTCCGACAAGACCTTAGTGGTAAGTGGATGGCTTGTTTGGTTTGGATCCTGTTTATCCGCATTGTGGATTATCATTGCGAATTCTTGGATGCAGACTCCAGCAGGTTATGAGGTTATCACCAACGAGAACGGTACCTCTCAGGCAGTTTTAACAAACTTCTTTGAGGCTGCGTTTAATCCATCAACGTTGGCTCGCTATTCTCATACCGTTCTTGCACTGTTAATCACTGGCGCTCTTGTCTGTATCGCAATTGGTGCGTACTACAAGCTTAAGAATCGTGAAGAGAAGTTTGGCCTTTCTATGATTCGCACGGGTACTGCCGTAGGAATCGTGTGCTGTCTTCTCATGCTCCCAGCTGCTCATAGCCAGGCAGTAGTAGTTTGTGAAAACCAACCTGCAAAACTTGCCGCTATGGAAGGTCAATGGGAAGCGGGACCTGCGGAGTTGTCTTTCATTGGTTGGGTTGATGAGGAAAATCAAGTTACGTATGCGCTCTCAATCCCAGGAGGAACGTCCTTCTTGGCAACCTTTGACTTCTCTACTCCTTATGCAGGTTTGAATGATTTGCCTGACGAAGAAAAACCGGGAGCAATCAATGCCATCTTCCAGTCGTATCACTGGATGGTAGCCATGATTGGCTTTATTGGAATCGTGCTTCTTTTGGGCTTGATTATGTCTTTTGGTGGTTTGAAGAAAAGCCGCAAGGCACTTCGTTTGATGCAATTCTCTTGGATATTCCCAATTGTTGCGATTGAGCTTGGTTGGATGACAGCAGAGCTTGGCCGTCAGCCATGGATTGTATATAACGAATTAGCAACCGCGGATGCCTATTCGTTGGCAGTTGATCCAATTTCTTTGATCATCACACTCGTTCTTTTCTTGGCAATCTACGGAGTAATCTATTTCGTATGGGCA
>JBJEKV010000243.1:0-1853 GCA_051878815.1 Anaerotardibacter sp.
CGTTAACCTTAATAGTTACCTTCTGGATGTTAGGACGGAAGGTGCGGTTGGTAACACGATGAGAGTGGGAAACGCTACGACCAGCAGCTGGTGCCTTACCACAAATCTCACAAACCTTAGACATTCAAATCACTCCATTACTACGTATTTCATTCGACCGTAGAGGTCGCTGCTATTTACAAAAGCCATAGCACTATACCATATAGAATTTTTTCAGCCAAGTATTTTTGCCATTATTGTTGGCAAAAATGCATAAATGGCTCGGAAAAAACCTCTTTTTTTGACGTCGAACTATAATACCAAGATTTCCGAGATCGTTCAACGGGTCTTTTGGACGCGTTCGTAAAAGTGGTCATTTGTTGAAGAGGACTTATCAAGAGAACTTTTCTTATGCGTGAACAAGAAAGGGGATTTATGATACGCAAGTATCAAATAATGGGGAAAGAATCCTCTTTTCTCATGTTATGCCGTATTAAAAATTGGCATAATAATCAAAGTAGAGTTAATTCAGGTATACTATATTGCTTGAATAAAACACTTTGTTTGAACTGAAAGGACAAGTATGACTAACACTATTCCTGGAAGCTTGGTTGTATCCGAAAACGTTATTGCTGATGTTGCTGGCAACGCAGTAATGCAGTGCTATGGCGTTATGGGTATGGTTACCCCTTCCACTAAGTCCAACCTTTCACGATTGCTTCCTAAGAAAAGTCTGCGCCGTGGCGTAGTTGTTACTAGTGAAGAAGACGGAATTACGGTAGATCTTTATGTCATTTTGGAACATGGCGTAAACATTAATGTAGTTTCTGAAAATCTTGCAAATCAGGTTAAGTTTGCTCTTACCGATTTCGTTAAGGATAGTTTGAAGGACGTTATCGTACACGTTCAGGGAATTAAAGTTCGCTAAATTAAAGAGTAGGGATTGCGCCCTAAACACTTCAAGGAGTAAAAAACACTATGAGTAATTACACATCTAAAGACATCGTTAATGCTATTGCGGTAGCGGCAAAAACTTTGGATGCTCGAAAAGAAGAAATTAACCGTTTGAATGTTTTTCCTGTTCCAGACGGTGACACTGGCACAAACATGTCATTAACTCTTGCAATGGTTGTCGATAACCTTGCAGCTCTTCCTTCAAACGCTTCTGGTGCTGAAATTCGACGCGCAATTACTACCGGTGCATTGATGGGTGCTCGCGGTAACTCTGGCGTTATTACTTCTCAGATCTTGCGTGGCTTGTGTGAAGGCTACGAAGGTGCTGAGGAATTTAATACTGACTCAATTGGTTTAGCATTCCGTCGTGCGGTTGAAGTTGCTTTTGCTGCGGTTCGCAAGCCAGTTGAAGGTACTATCCTTACCGTTCTTCGCGATACTTCTAATGCAGCAAAATTCTGCTACAAGAAGAAGATGGAAACAGAAGAGGCTATGCAGTATATCGTTTCCGAGGCATATGCTTCTGTTCAGCGTACTCCGGAATTCCTTCCTGTTCTTAAGGAAAACGGCGTAGTTGACGCAGGTGGTTTTGGTATCGCAATCTTCTTTGATGCATTTGCTTCTGCGCTGACTGGTAAAGAAACACTTGGTGAAGAATTTGCTATCTCTCAGAACGCTGCTCCAAAAGTTGAGATTGAGCAGATTAACGACTGGGAGGGTTCCCAGTACACCTACTGTAACGAATTCTTGGTTGAGTCTGAAACTTTGGATCCTGAAGAAGCGCTCAACTTCTTGGCAACTATGGGTGACTGCGAACTTTGCGTAGGTGCAACTCCTAAGTTCAAGGTTCATGTTCACTCCAACACTCCTGATAAGGTTCTCGCTTACTTCTTAGAGCGCGGTCAGATTTTTGAGGTATT
>JBJEKV010000244.1:0-7888 GCA_051878815.1 Anaerotardibacter sp.
ATTTCTACCGTTGTTGGAACAAGAACAATGAGTCCGGGCAAGGCTATCATCATGGCTGCCATTTGCAATTTTGTGGGCCTTCTTGTAATTGTTTCAATCAATTCTGCTGTTGCTAATACTATCTTCACGATGGTTAATTTTGGCGATGATGTTCATTACGCTCTTCTCGCGTTAGCCGCAGCTATGATTTCCATCATTGTGTGGGGTGGTGCTGCATGGGCATTGGGTATTCCTACGAGCCAAAGCCATTCGCTTATTGCGGGCCTTACCGGTGCTGCAATTGGTGTAATGAGCGGTGTTGATGGTATCAATATTGATGCCTGGATGAAGGTTATTTACGGCTTGATCATCTCAAGCTGTTTAGGTTTTGCTTGTGGTTACCTTTTCACTAAAGGCCTTGAAAAGCTTTGTGGTGGAATGGACCGTAGAAAGACTACGGGCTTTTGGAATTGGGCATTAAAGATTGTTGGTGCAGGTGTTGCTTTGATGCATGGTGCTCAGGACGGCCAGAAGTTCCTCTCTATTTGCATGCTCGGCATCCTTCTTTGCATGGGTACTACGAGCACTGCCGATGTTCAGTTCCCTCTGTGGCTTATTATCTTATGCGCTGCTTCAATGGGTCTTGGTACTGCTGTTGGCGGTAAGAAGATCATTAAATCCGTTGGTCTTGATATGGTAAAAATGGAGCCTTATCAGGGATTTGCGGCATCTGCTTCAACGGTTTTCTGCTTGGCACTTTCCACCTTCACTGGTATGCCTGTTTCAACTACCCAAACAAGCACTACAGCCATCATGGGTGTAGGTGCTTCAAAACGTCTTCGCGCCGTAAAATGGGACATGGCAGGAAACATGGTTCTGACCTGGATTCTTACGTTCCCGGGATGTGGAATTATCGGTTTTGTACTGGCAAAAATCTTCCTCTTGTTCTAAACTAAGTGACGCATTGATAAGAAATGCCGAAAACCAATAAGCTTATTCACGAGCTTTTTTGCTGAATTTTTCATCCATTTTTGTTATGATAGTGCAGCTTAGTAAGTAGGCAAAATAGGGGAGCGTGGCGGAATTGGCATACGCAGCGGACTTAAAATCCGCCTCCTTACGGATTGAGGGTTCGAGTCCCTCCGCTCCTACCAGTTCTTTATGTGTTTTACACATCTCATCGCGGAATCGGTAATGCTTTGTCTGCTTTCAAATAAATGATATGGAAAGCGTACATCATGACATTAGCAAACGAGCTTTTTAATCGTTCAGACATCGCTTCGGAATTCAAGAAATTCACTGAGGGCGATGTTTCTTTTCTCGAAAACAAATACCCAGGAAAAAACATTTTTGAAGCATTTTTAACCCACTACGCAGATGATGCGGGTTTGGTAGTTAATAGCTTTATTCCTGTTGGTAGTCATCCTGACATGGATACCTACCTCTATGATCCATTGCTTGCGTATAGCCAGAATGCAGGTAAGCGCCATAGGCCTTTAGTATGCGTTCTTGCTAACTTGGCAGTAAAGGGCAATCCAGAAAAAGCATTTTCTTCTGCAGCTGCTATTGAGCATTTCCATACAGCTGCCTTGATTCATGATGATATTGCTGACGAAGCTCAGTTGCGTCGTGGTGAACCTTGTATGCATCTTACTCAGGGTGAAGGCCTGGCAATTAATGCTGGTGACTTAGCTCTGTCTTTAGTAAACGGCATTGTAATGCGTGACGAAAATCTTGATGATTCCCTCAAAGTACGTGTTGCACTCGAGCTTGTTTCTATGGCACAAAGCACCGTAGAAGGTCAGGCACTTGATATTGGTTGGGCTCGTGATAATCGTTACGACATCACTGTTGAAGATTATCTCACCATGGCAACTCATAAAACCGCGTATTACTCTGGTGCGGTTCCTTTGGCTATTGGTGCTATTACCGGTGGCGCTTCGACTGAGGTTGTTGAGGGCCTTCGCGAATATGGCATGAAGACTGGTCTTGCGTTCCAGATTCAGGACGACTTGCTTAACCTTGTTGGCACCAAGGAATCCAAAGAGAAGGATTACCGTTCTGATATTACGGAAGGTAAGAGAACTCTTTGTGTTGTACATGCCTTGGCTCATACCGATAAAAAAGATCGTTTGATTGAGATTCTTTCTTCTAAGGAAACTGATCCTGCTGTTCTTGAAGAAGCAGTTACCATCCTCAAAGATGCTGGCTCTATTGATTTTGCACGCGAATATGCAGAAGACCTTGTAGCACAGGCAAAGCAGAACCTCTCAGATTTCGTTGAGCCTTCTCTTGCCTATGATTTGCTTGTTGCAATGGCTGATTGGTTCGTAAGTCGTTTGAAGTAGGGCATCATGGTGAAGTATTCTCAGGGTGATTCCGGTTTAGCAATTGAAGATATTCAGAAGAAACTTATTTCGCTTGGCTTTCTTCCAGAAGCTAAGGGGTTAGGTGTCTTTGATAAGGATACTTCCGATGCGTTAAGCGCGTTTTGCGAAGAGCAGCAGCTTGAGTATGACGGAGAAGTAACTGATTCTATCTGGTCTCGTCTTGTTGATTTGACCTACGAATTGGGTGACCGCACTCTCTACTTGCGTGTTCCTTATTTCCACGGTAATGACGTAAAAACCCTTCAGCATGCACTTAATGTTTTGGGTTTTTCTTGCGGTGACGAAGATGGCATGTTTGGTCCAAATACCGAAGATGCACTTCGCCGTTATCAGCTTAATTTAGTGCTTCCTTCTGATGGTATTGCCGGTTCTTATACCTTTAGATCGCTTATCAATCTCCAGCATTCCTGGAAAGATAAAGACTCTGCTATGTCTGTTCCTCATTTGGGATTTGCACGTGCTTCTGAAGTGCTTGAAGAGAACATCATTTGCCTCTTTGGTACGGGTCAGTTTGCGCGCTCTGTTGCCGGACGTATGTCTAATCTTGCAACGGCAACCAATCCTGCTTCAAAAATTGTAAGCGCTGAGTCTTTGTTGGTTGAACCATCAACCGAGACGGTTTTCATTCAGATTCTCGAAAAGGGTCAAAGCGCTCCTGCTGGTATTCCTCAGGTAGTATTTGAGCCAGAGGAGTATTTATCCCTTCGAATTAAGCAGGCATTCAAAACTGCTCAGCAAAAAACTCATCGTTTTGCTATCACCCTTCCTTCTGAGGGATGGCTTGATGCGGGCGAAGAGCGAAGCGCTCAGCATTTCGCTATTGTTTTACTTGACGCTTTGTGCGCCGCATTGGTTTAGTAAACTCAACGTGCGAGGAATAGAGCCTCACCTGCCTAAAAGAAGCTTGCCGTATTAGGGTTTCCACTGCATTACTATAAAAGCGGTTCACTTCGTTGCTTTTATAGAGGCTCACTGCGTTGCCTTAAAAGAAACTCACTTAGATAATCTATCCCGATAAGAATTACCACCTCAAAGGGGTGGTATACTTATTTAGTCTGTAGTTCTTAAATCGAAAGGACTCTATGAAAACTTCGGCAATTATTCTTGCTGCGGGTCAGGGTACTCGCATGAAATCAAAAAAACCTAAAGTGGCTCATGAAGTTTTAGGAAAGCCTCTTGTTCGTTGGGTTGTTGACGCTGCTAAAAAAGCAGGTATTTCTTCTCTCGTAAGTGTTATTGGTCATGGTCGTGAATGTGTTGCTCCTTTATTGGAAGACACCACTCTTGCAATTCAGGAAGAGCAATTGGGAACTGCCCATGCTGTTATGATTGCGCTCGATTCGCTTGAATCAGTTGAGGGCTCCGTTGTTGTTCTTACCGGAGACTCTCCACTCATTCGCGCTGAAACTATTGAAGAGTTAATTCAGCTTCGCGAAAAAGAAGACGCAGCGTGCGTTGTTCTTACCATGGAAGTAGAAAATCCATTTGGTTACGGACGCATTGTTCGCGATGAAGCGGGAGCTGTCTGCAAGATTGTTGAGCAGAAAGACTGCACAGAAGAGCAGGCACAGATTAAGGAATGTAATTCGGGCTTCTATTGCTTTGATGCAAAAGTGCTCTCAGATGCGCTTAAGAAAGTTTCCACCGATAATGCTCAGGGTGAGTACTACTTGACTGACGTGCTTGGCATTGCACGTGAGGAAGGACGAAAAGTACTTGGCCTTGTTGCTTCGGATGCAAATGAGTGCTTGGGAGTTAACTCTCGCGTTCAATTGGCTGAAGCAACTAAGATCCTCCAGAATCGTATTAATACCTACTGGATGGAGCAGGGTGTTACTATGATGGACCCTCAGACCGTATGGATTGGTCCTGAGGTAGAGCTTTCTTCCGACGTTGAGCTCCTTCCTAATGTCATTATTTTCGGTTCCTCTAAAGTTGGCGAAGATACCGTTATTGGCCCAACCTGTCGTATTGTAGATACGGTTATTGGAAACGGTTGCGTATTGGAAGAGACTATTGCCCTTGAAGCGCAGATTGATGCTGGTGCTTCCTGTGGTCCTCGTGCTTATCTTCGTCCTGCTGCTCATTTGTGTGAAGGTGCTAAGGCAGGAACCCATGTTGAGATTAAGAAATCAACTATTGGTAAGGGTTCGAAGGTTCCTCATTTGTCCTATGTTGGTGACGCAACTATTGGCGAAGATGCAAACTTGGGCGCAGGAACCATTACTTGTAACTACGATGGCGTAAACAAGTGGCCAACCACTATTGGTGATCGTTCCTTCATTGGTAGTGACACCATGTTGGTAGCTCCTGTTGTAATTGGCAAAGATACCCTCATTGGTGCAGGTTCGGTTATTACTTCTGATGTTCCTGATGGTGCTCTTGGCTTAGGTCGCGCACGTCAGTTCGTTAAAGAAGGATATAAAGAGGTAAAAAGCTAACTCTTATAGAAACTCTTATCTTTGTGATAAGGGTTTCTTTCTTTTCGGGTAATATATGTCAGGGGAAATCCCACGACGTAAACACTACATAAAGAGGTCAGTTAAAAAATGAGCAACATGACAAAAACAATGGCAGTTTTTTCTGGTTCAACGTATCCAGAATTGGCAGAAGAGATTGCTAAAGAGCTTGGAGTAAAGCTGGGCGATATTCGTCTTGAGAAGTTTGCAAATGGCGAAATTTACGCTCGCTACATGGATTCAGTTCGTGGTGCCGACGTATTCTTGATTCAGTCGGTTGCAGGTCCAAATGTTAACGATGCATTGATGGAACTCCTTATTATGGTTGACGCAGCAAAGCGCGCTTCTGCTCGTACCATTACGGCAGTTCTTCCTCATTATGGTTATGCACGTCAGGACCGTAAAGCTGCTCCTCGTGAACCAATTACTGCAAAGCTTGTTGCTGACATGCTTACTACTGCTGGTGTAGATAGAACTATCACCATTGATTTGCATCAGGGTCAGATTGAGGGTTATTTCGACACCCCAGTAAATCACCTCACCGCTTTGTGGCTCATGGCAGATTACTTTATGGCAAAGAACTTAGACACTTCTAACCTCTGCATCGTTTCTCCTGACTTGGGTCGTGCAAAAGCTGCTAAGAAACTTGCAGGTATTATGGGTGCTGAGCTCGTTATTCTTCATAAGGATCGTCCAAAGCATAATGCTGCTGAAATTACCGCACTTATTGGTAATGTTGAGGGCAAGACCTGTATTTTGAATGACGACATGATTGACACTGCTGGTTCTATTACTGCTGCAGTTTCTACTTTGAAGAAGAATGGTGCTGAAAAGGTTTACGTTTGTGCTACTCATCCAGTATTCTCTGGTCCAGCATATGAGCGCCTTGCTTCTCCTGAAATTGAAGAAGTTGTTGTTTGCAATACTATTCCTATCCCAGAAGAACATCTTGGTGGCAAGATCAAGCAGGTTTCTGTTGCTCCATTGTTTGCTCGTGCAATCCAGAACGTTTTCTACAACAACTCTATTGCAGTTTTGTTCGATAAGGACTTCGCTCTTTAACGGCTCCTTTTTATATGATTAATCTTCTAAAGCCCTTAGGTGTCTAGCCTTGGGGCTTTAGATTTGTATAATACGCTTCGTATTGCGTACTGAAATACACCTCTCGTGTTGCATAGCTTATATCAAGTGATGTAACGCGAAACTTGTTTTGTGTACCCCGTATGTACCTAAGATTGGACTTACTATGGTTCTCATTGTTGGTCTGGGTAACCCAGGCGATGAATATGCTCATACCCGTCATAACGCCGGTTTTGACACAATTGATCTTCTTGCCGAAGAGCTGAGGGTTAATTATTGGAAGAACACCGGTGGTGCTTTGGTTGGTGAGGGAAAACTCACTCTGCCTGACGGAGAGGTTACTGAAGTAATCTTGGCAAAGCCTCAAAGCTATATGAACCTTTCTGGTGGTCCTGTACAAAACTTGGTAAAGGCATATAAGGTCAACCCTGAAGACGTGATTGTTGTTCACGACGAACTCGATATTCCTCCCGCCACCATTAAAGTAAAAAAGGGAGGGGGACATGCCGGCCATAACGGCTTAAAGTCCATTATTGCTAAATGTGGTACCCGTGAGTTCCTCCGCGTACGCGTTGGAATCGGCCGTCCTCCAGGACGCATGCCGGTGCCTGATTACGTTTTGTCTTGTCCTCGCAAGAATGACAAGGATGATTTTGAAGAGGCAGTTCATAAGGCATCTTTGGCCTGCTTATCTTTGATAAAAAACGGTTTAGCAAAAACTCAATCCGAATTTAATTCGTAGGCGTTCTATGCGATAATAAAACCTGAAAGAAGAGAAATCAGGTTTTGTTATGCGTGCGCGAATTAATGTTAAACCAGCCGATGGGCTGGCCGCTTCCTGTATCGAGAATCAGTTTCATCTTCCCCGATTCATCGCAGATGTACTTGTTTCTCGTGGCGTAGATACTCCCGAAAAAGTTGAGAGGTTTCTTAACACCTCTCTTGATGTCGATTGGCTAAATCCCTATGAGATAAGCGGAATGGACCGGGTTGTAGAAGCTCTTTCGCAAGCAATCAAAGAGAACAAACGCATTTTAGTGTTTGGTGACTTTGACTTGGATGGCATTTCTGCAACTTCATTAATGACGCGCGCTCTTGAAGATTTGGGATGCGACGTAATCCCGTTTATCCCGCTTCGCTTCGAAGAAGGATACGGCCTGACTGACGAAGCGCTCGAACGCGCAAAGACCTACAATCCTGAAGTAGTTATTACCGTTGATAACGGTATTGCGGCAAAGCGCGAAGTTGAAATCTTAAAGTCATGGGGGATTGAGGTCATTATCACCGACCATCATGAACCATCTGATTTAGTTCCTGAAAACGTTCCTCTGGTGGATCCAAAATGCGAAAACAGCCCAAGCGCCATTTTGTCGGGTGCGGGTGTTGCTCTTAAAGTCATCCAGGCTTTAGGTGGACATTTTGGTATGCCTCATTTGTGGCGCAAGTATGTTGACTTGGCAACCTTAGGAACGGTTGCTGACCTTATGCCAATGCGTGAAGAGAATCGCGCGCTGGTTTCTGAGGGCGTCAAGATGATTAACGAAAATCCTCGTCCTTGCATTAAAGCATTGCTTGAAGTAAGTAATGCCTCTGATAAAGCTATTACGGCCTCGAATTTAAGTTTCACGCTGGTGCCACGCCTCAATGCTGCGGGTCGAATGGGAAATGCCCAGTTAGCACTTGATCTTTTGCTCTGTGATGACTATGCCCAGGCAGTTCATCTGGCCGAGCAGTTGGAGGAAACCAACACAAAAAGAAGGAAGATCGAGTCTGAGCTTGCTGAGGTAGCTATTGCAGAAGCTGAGCTGGTGTATGAAGGTCAGCGCGCTTTGGTGGTAGCAGGAATGGGCTGGCATGAAGGCGTAAAGGGCATCGTTTCTTCTCGTTTATGCAACAAGTACGGTGTTCCTTCAATCCTGTTTACTATTGATGGCGAAGAGGCGCGTGGCTCAGGCAGAAGTATTGGCCAGATAAACCTCT
>JBJEKV010000245.1:0-1829 GCA_051878815.1 Anaerotardibacter sp.
CATCATTGTTCAGCAGATTGTGTATACCTTTATTTCGCCAAAAATCATGGGTGACTCCATTGACGTTCATCCAGCGTTAATCATCCTTGCTTTGGTAACGGGTTCTGCTCTTGGTTCTGCTGTTAATGGCGTAATCGGCGCGCTTGTTGGTGCGCTTGTTTCGGTACCGGTAATTGCAGCTGCAAAATCCTTCTTCGTTTTCTATTTCGAAAAGAAAACTGGTCGCAAGATTATTTCCGAGGATGGTGTTTTCTTCAAGGGCAATTCCGAAAAAGAACATGCCGATCCTGTTTCCGACGCTACGGCGTATGCAACGGGAAGATTTACACCGATAGATATCGAATCTATTGCGGCTAAACACAAAAAGAATTGATATAGTATATCTTCGACAAAAATTGTTTGTTATTGATTAATAAAGGACATCTATGAAATATATGACTACGGCGGAAATCCGCGAAAAGTATTTGAGCTTCTTCGAAGAAAAAGGTTGTAAGCGTATGCCTTCTTCTTCTCTCATTCCTGATGACCCATCTTTGCTTTTGACTAGCGCAGGTATGGTTCAGTTCAAGCCATACTTCCTTCAGCAGAAGCAGTTAGAAAAGCCATACATTGGTACTACTACGGTACAGAAATGTGTTCGTACTAACGACATTGACATCATTGGTACTACTGGTCGTCACTTGAGCTTCTTTGAAATGCTTGGCAATTTTGCGTTTGGTGAATACTTCAAAGAGGAAATGTGTGCATGGGCATATGAGTTCTCTACCAAGGTATTAGAGCTTCCAAGTGAAAAGCTTTATTTTACTGTTTTTGAGGATGACGAAGAGACCATCGAAATCTGGAAGAAGTTAGGTGTTCCTGAGAGCCACATTTCTAAATTAGGCGAAGATGACAACTTCTGGCGTGCAGGACCTACTGGTCCTTGCGGTCCTTGCTCCGAGCTCTACTTCGACCAGGGTCCTGAAGTAGGATGCGGCAGCCCAGACTGTGCTCCTGGTTGCGATTGTGACCGCTTCTTGGAGTATTGGAACTGCGTTTTCACTCAGTATGATGGTCAGGAAGATGGCTCTCTCGTTCCATTGCCTAAGAAGAACATTGACACCGGCATGGGTCTTGAGCGCATTGCGGCAATCATGCAGGGTGTAACTAACAACTATGACACCGACGTTTTGCGCGACCTCATTCGTGTGGGCGAAGGTCTTTCCCACACTAAGTATGGCACTGACCCAAAGACCGATCTTTGCCTGCGCATTATGGCTGACCACAGCCGTGCGGTTGTATTCATGATTGCTGACGGCATCTTGCCTTCTAACGAAGGTCGTGGTTATGTTCTTCGCCGTTTGCTTCGTCGTGCGGTTATGAAGGGCCATTCAATTGGTATTGAAGGTGCATTCCTTTCTCACTATATTGACAAGATTGTTTCTCTCATGGGTGAGGTTTACCCTGAGGTTATTGAGAACCTTGATCTTATCAAGCGTGTTGTTCTTTCTGAGGAAGAGCGTTTTGGTGCAACTCTTCGCCAGGGTCAGACCTTCTTGGCTGAAGCTTTGAGCGAACTTGACGGTACCGTTCTTTCTGGTCAGAAGGCATTCATTCTTCATGACACCTATGGCTTCCCTGTTGAAGTAACTAAGGAAATCTGCGAAGAGCAGGGTATTACCGTTGACGAGGAAGAATTTGCTGCATGCATGGAAGAGCAGCGTAATCGCGCTCGTGCAGCAAATACCAAGGATGCTGAAGCTGCTTGGAGCACTTATGGCGGTGTTTATGCAGACATTCTTAAGGAACAGGGTGTAACTACTTTTGTTGGTTATGACAACTTAACGGTT
>JBJEKV010000246.1:0-1826 GCA_051878815.1 Anaerotardibacter sp.
CTTGATAACATTTTGTGCTGGAGTCAAAGAGTCGAGAACTTCAGCAGTAAGGCAGCGCTCTTTCGTGCTTGCAATGAAGCTTTTTACTACCTTGAAGTTAACGTCTGCTTCAAGAAGGGCAAGGCGAATTTCTCGCATTGCGGTCGTAATATCTTCTTCAGTAAGGCGACCTTTGCTTTTTAATCCACCAAAAATGGATTGAAGTCGCTCTGATAAGTTATCTAACATTACGGATCCCCTTTTATCTCAAACTACTTAAAGAATCGTGCGAAACGCCTCTTTAGGGATTTGTTTTCTTTTTCTTCTGGCTTAGCGGCTTGTGCAGCCTCAGACTGAGCGGTCTGCGAAGCTTCGGATTTATCTTCCTGTGCAGCTTCAGATGTTTTGCCTGCTGCACTGTCAGCTGCAACGCCTCCAGTCTTTGCTTCAGCAGTTTCAGCCTGAGTTGCCGAATCTTCAGCCTTGTCAGCTGCTACCTTATCAGACTTCTGCTCTACTGCCTTGAAATCTGATCCAGGTTCGGTTTCAGCGGCTTGCTCCTGAAGAGTTTCTTCTTCACCTTCGCAAGGCTTGGACTCTACTTTATCCATTGCGGCCTCAGCGACAGTTTTTTCTGTCACGTCTTGCTGCTTTTCTGCAGAAGAATCAGCAGCGGCTTCTTCTTGCTTTTCCACAACACCAACACGAGACATATCAAGATCTTCAGAGGCAGCAAAGTTGCCCAAAAGTGCTCGGGTGAATTCTCGTGGGTCGAAGTCTTGCAAATCCTCAACCTGCTCGCCAACACCAATTTTGAAGATTGGCAAGTGCAACTCGTGAGAAATTGCCAACGCAATTCCGCCCTTTGCGGTACCGTCAAGCTTTGTCACGATAATGCCATCAAGCTCGAGGGCCTTATTAAATTCACGTGCCTGCTGAAGGCCATTTTGACCCGTAGTAGCGTCAATAACCAAGATGGTCTGAACAGGAACCTGAGAACGCTTGCGAACAACTTTAACAATTTTCTGGAGCTCACGCATCAAGTCATTTGAAGTATGGAGACGACCAGAAGTGTCAATCAATACCAACTCAGAACCAAGCTCTTCGCTTCGTTCAATGGTTTCGTAGCATACACTTGCAGGATCACTGCCACGATCACGAGTAACAATCTCAACATCAGCGCGCTGAGACCACACTTCTAACTGTTCCATTGCAGCAGCACGGAAGGTATCTGCGCCACCCATGAGAACCTTTTTGCCTGCATTCTTATACTCAGCAGCAATTTTGCCAACGGTGGTAGTTTTACCAGAGCCATTAACGCCTACAAACATGACAACCTGAGGGAGGTTTTCGAAGATGTTTTCTGGTGCCTGAGTAAATGTATCAGCTACCGTATCAACCAACAAATTGAGAACAGCATAAGCATCAGGAAGTGCCTTACGAGTAGCTTGGTCTCTCAAGTTCTCAACAATTTCAAACGAAGCCTGAGCGCCAATATCGCTCAAAATCAAAGTCTCTTCCAAGAGTTCCCAGAACTCTTCGTCAACTTCGGGACCACGCTTGAGCAAAACATTCATTTGCTCCTTAAATTTATTGCGAGAACGGTTTAGGCCATCACTAATTCGATCAAAAAAGCCCACTGCTACCCTCTTTTCTTGCCATCAAGTTTTTGACTAAGAATTTTTGTAACACCATCAGCTTGCATAGAAACGCCGTACAAAATGTCGGCCGATTCCATAGTGCGCCTCTGATGGGTAATCATAATAAACTGCGTTTCATCGCGAATTGTTTCCAAATAGGAAAGCAAACGGCGAAGGTTCGAGTCGTCAAGCGCTGCCTCAACCTCA